>JASLLL010000006.1 GCA_030747075.1 Gemmatimonadota bacterium | reverse complement strand
GAGGGTTTGTCAGGCGGCGTCGGGCAAGGAGTCGGGGCGGGGTCGACCGGAGGCGGGGCCATGGCCCCGTCGAGGATCGATCCCGTTCCAGCGACGCAGCCAGACGCCGCCTGGCGAAGCCGCAGCAGAACCCACCTCCGGGCACCGGCTCCATTTATCGGTAGTACGCCTTCACGCGACCCCAGCTTGTGCTCTCCAGCGAGGACGAACGCGGGGCCGGGCACCCGATCTCCTCGGATCCCATGCGCCCGCCACCCGACGCCGCGCCAACGCAGGGCGAGCCGGCGGAGAGACGATAATCGCCGGATGCGGAATCGCAGAAGAGCGGATCGGCTGCGATGTTCCCGGAGGTGCCGGTCGGGTTCTGACAGGTTCCTCCCACGACCGGACGGTTGTTCTCTGCAGGATCGTGGAACAGGTTCGAATAGGACGCGTCGAGACTGCCGGACGAACAGGTGATTCCTTCGCCGCGGAGCGAACAGCAGACAATGCTGTCCGTGAGAACGAGGTCCGCCCCCGTGCCGATGTACACTCCGGCCCCTGAGATCCTGCCCGCGCTTCCCGCAATCGTACACTGGCTGAGCGCCGCATCCGCCGTAAAGGCCAGCGACAGAGCCCCGCCGAACGCTGCCGTATTCCCCGTGAAAAGACACCGGTGAGCGGTCACTGTTCCGCTCACTTCCAGGTAGATCCCTCCGCCATGGAGACGCGCCGTGTTCCCCGTGAAGTCACACTCCTCGAAGGCAACCTCTCCACCGGTCTGGTACCACGCCCCCCCGCGATCGGTGCACTCTTCGTCCTCAAACGAGCACGACTCCACGACCCCGTCGCAACCGACGGACCAGACCGCCCCCCCGCGGCTGGGGATGCTGGGGACGATCCCGCTCATGTGGTTCGCACGGAACAGGCAGTCTTCAAAGTCGATGGGGGTCTCCTGAACACGAATCGCCCCGCCGGTAGATCTTGCGCGGTTCTCCTCGAAGGAACAGCCTCGCAGCGTCAGAGAAGATGCGGACTCCACGCTCATCGCTCCGCCATGCCACGACTCGCTGGAATCGAACCGGCAGTCCGTAAACTCAACCGCTCCACCCGTAACCCGAATGCAGCTCCCCAGGAAACTCCGACCGCCGACAAACTCGCAATCGGAGGCGGTCAGCGATGTCCCTTCCAGGAGAAGCAGTCCCGCTTCCGTGTCCGCCGAGTCCCGGGCCACCGTGGTTCCGCTGAGCGTCAGGCTTGCTACCGATGTCGCCAGAATCCCCGCGCCCGCCAGCGCGCTGTGATTGCCGACAATGGAACAGTCCGACAGCGTGGCCGACGCCAACCCGGTCAGCGACATGCCCGCGCCGCCACCGACCGCATATGCGTCCCGGACCGTCGTGCGCTCCATCATGAGCGTCCCACCGGACACACGAAGCCCGCCGCCGGGGGTCGTGAAGTCCGTATTTCGCTGGTCTTCGGTCACGCAGTCCCGAACGGTCAGGTCCGCGTCCGTCGACTCGATGCCGGTCTCGCCTCCGAGGATCCGGAAGCCGTCCAGCACGACCGAGCAGGGTCCCGTCACGCGCACCAGCGGCCGGGTGCTGCCGATGGTTTCATCCCGCACGACAGAGATGTACAGAGAGGGATCCCGCACCGCGAAGTCCGCGCGCCACCCGCCCTGAATGGTGAGGTCGAAGTCGATTTCCAGCGTGGAGCCGCCCGTGAAATAGGTGGACCCCCCGTTCCCGGCCAGCAGGATGGAATCCCCGGGGGCCGCCGCGTTGACGGCATTGTTGATCACCGCGAAGTCGTCCGGAACTCGCCATGTCGTGGCGTCAGCCACCGATGCCGCCGCCAGAGCCACCAGAGCCATCACCGGAATGACCCGGCTTCGCAATCCCGTCCGTCTGAGATCCACGCCCCTCGCCCCTTCCTCTTCGTCACCGGCCCGGCGGGATGCGTTCGCACCCTCCCCGAATCGGACTCAGTCCAGGCTCATCGACTGCCCGGGTTCCAGCGCATGAACCTGCGCCAGGTCTTCCACCCGCCTCACGAAATCCGACGCATCCGGAAGAATGATCGGGAATGTCGCGTAGTGCGTCGGGACGACATGCGTCGGGCGCAGGAACTTCACGGCCATGGCCGCATGGGCTGGCCCCATCGTGAAGCGATCCCCTACCGGCAACGCGGCGAAGTCCAGATCCCACAGGTCGCCAAACAGCTTCATATCGCCGAAAAGCGCAGTGTCCCCGGCAAAGTACAGTGCCTTCCCATCCACCTCCAGAACGAATCCGGCGGCATGCCCCTGCCCCGCGCCGTGCTGGGCGTTCACCATGTTGATGACGAGGCCGTCGAGCGTGATCGCGCCACCGATGGACATGGGTTCCGCGACAATGCCCTCTTCCTGCGCACGCGCAGCCGTCTCGTAGATGGCCACCAGCGTGGCCCCCGTCTGCTTGCAGATGTCGAAGGAGTCGCCGAGATGATCCTCGTGGTCGTGCGTCACCAGCACGAGGTCCACTCCGGGGAAATCCTCCGGACCCGCCACGGCGACGGGGTTCCCTGTCAGGAATGGATCAATCAGAATGGACCGCCCCGACGAAGTCTCCACAAGAAACGCCGAGTGACCGAGGAAACGGAGTTTCATCCTCTTCTGTCCTCCCCTGCTTCCAGGCACTCACGGTAGCAGATCAGAATGGAATCCTCAAACCCGCTGACACCATGGGTCCCGAGTAGTCGTAGGTGTTCGACAGCCCCAACGATTCCGGCGACCGGCTCCAGAGGCCGAAGAGGACCTCCTCCACGGTGAGGCTGCCGAAGAGATACCGCGCCTCCACATAGGGACAGAGTCTGCGCCCCATGCGGAAGTCCATTCCGGCACAGGCCGCCCACCCGAGATCAAATCGGGTCCACTTCCCGAGCTGGAATCTCGCGATGGCATTCTCCTCCGGAACCTCCGGAAGCTCGACCACAAAATCCCGGCTGAGCGAGAGGAATACCGGCCCCACCCCGGCATAGGGCCGAACCGGTCCCCGGCTCCGGGGGGCCGCCTCGAGCATGAACCGAACAAGAAGTCCGTCGAGGCGCGGGAGCGCGCTCACCGGCAGCGCCGGGTGCCCCTGTCCACCAGCGCGAAAGTAGGCACCCTCCGCTTCCACGCACACCCACTCCCATACGCGCAGCCGAGTGCGTATGCCCACCGGGAAGGCCAGGGACGCGTGCGCGTCGAACTGGGGATCGCGGGGGTCATACCCGCCGATCGAGAATCCGTAGTCATTCCCGCCAAACGGATTCAGCTCGGGAAGTCGGGATCCGTAGGCACTTGCGGAGTCGGGGAGAATGAGCGCGGCCCCGAGAAGCAGAGCCACCATGCGAAGCCGGACACCACCTGCCGAGGCTTCAAGAGCGCGCGAGTAAGGACACCGGCTGGAGAGGTCGATCATGAACCACCGATCCGGTTGAGAAGGTCCCGTGAGGCCGCGAACTCACACTATGAGACCATCTTCCGGGAAGGGCAACGACGGGTTGTTATCTCTCCGCGGACCTCCCTCCCCGGACACGAAACTCAATCCGACGGTTCCGTGCACGGTTCTCCGGCGACGAGTTGTCTTCCACGGGTTCAATCTCCCCCACGCCCAGCGCCGAGAGGCGATCCGGATCGACGCCGAAGTTCACCACCAGAGCCTTCATCACCGCGTCAGCGCGACGCTGCGACAGCGCGAGATTCCGATTGGCCGGTCCGATGTCGTCGGTGTGCCCCTCGATGTGGACATGGACTCCGTCGTTCTCCAACAGCATGCGGGCGACCGACTCCAGCGACGCCACGGTGCCGGGGAGAATCGTCGCAGTGCCGGACTCAAAGCGAATCCCCTCCGGCGCGACTCTCCAGACCGGCGCTCCGGCTGGCAGGCCTTCGGTGAGCGACACCTCCCGCTCCGTGTGCTGCGCGGGTTGCGTGCGCTGCATGAAGAGATCCTCCGCCGATGACTCTCCCGCCACCACGCGAGTACTCCCGTGGGCGTCGTCATAACCTTCGGCGCGCGCCATGAGGTTCACATCGCCTTCGCGAACCCGCTCGATGGCGTAGGTCCCGCTCTCAGGATCCGCTTCGGCCCAGCTCCCGGCACCGGCCACCTCGACACGCGCCGGAAGCGGTTCGCCTGTCTCCGAGTCCAGCACGCGGCCGGTGACGCGACCAAAGACCATCCTCGGGACGATCGTACAGGAGACTTCCGTCTCCCCGCCCGCGGGAGCCTCGACCACCCGCGTCCGGGGAACGAACCCGTCGCGCTCCATCTCCAGAACCGTGTACCCCTCGCGGATGTCCAGCCGGAACCTCCCGTCCTCGTCCGACCAGGTCGGCGGCGTGTCCCGGTTGCGCGCGACAATCCGCACCCCCGGCACCGGATCCCCCGTCTCCCCGTGGCGCACAGAGCCCAGGAGCACTCCGGACAGCGGGGCCAGGTGGCTCCCGAAGGCGAAGCTCGTGACCGCCTGCCAGTCCGGGCCGGAACCTTCCTCCGAGAGACGGACATCCACTCCCGCCGTCCAGGCGAAGAGCCCGACCGCCTGTGTCCATCGAACCGCCGGGGTGATCCTCATGGAATGGACGGGGAGTGCTTCGGATTCGTTCACATCGTATTCGCCCGTGCATTCGGCGAGGAAGTCGAAGCCCCCCGGGCCGGGGATCTCCATGCCCACCCCGTATAGAAAGCGATCGCCGTGGGGCACCAGTCGGGAGGGCGTGTCACCCGGATTGATGGCCGGCTGCGCGGTTTCATCGAACCCGCCGGTACCGCTTCGATAGCCGGCGTTCATGTGGACGCGCGCCCCGGCTCCGCGGCTTCCCCGGGGCGGCGCGAGGGTCAGCGCCAGCCGCCCTGTCAGGTCCACGCCGGACCGATCCCACTCGCCAAGGAGCGCGCGCCCATTGCCGGAAGCGGTCCCCACCGACACCCCCGCGCCCAGGCTCCAGGCACCGGATCGCGAAGAGAGAAGGCGATGCTTCAAGTGAGCCTCATACGCTCCCACGCCGAGCGCGCTGGCTTCGTCGTCCGAGTCCCGGGCAACCACCTGCTGGCTTTCCACGGAAGCACGGAATCCCAGCTCCAGCGACGGCGACACCGCGTACCCCAGCCCGAGGAGACCCGCCCCGAGCCGCGCCCGTTCGGATCGCCCCCGGGGGGAGGCGACCGATGAGTACCACTCCTGCGTGTACAGCCCGGTGAAGGTGGCGGTTGCTGTGCCGGGAATGGCGGAATCCGCGGCGTGAATGCGGAACATCCCGCGCACTCCGTCCATCGAGGGAACCGGCGAGGCGGCAGACGCAACCGCTACCCACAGGCTCAGGAACGCAACGACCGGCACGGAGAAGTGCGTGCGGGTGCCTCTCATGCTTCATCCTCCTGGAAGGCGCGGGAAATCGCGGACTCTCAGTGGATGAATCGGCTCTTGTGGGGCTCTTCGTGAGGGTTTCCGGAGGATTTCAACGCCTGGCGGGCGCGCTCGACCGCCGCCGGAAGCTCCAGCCCGTGGGCGATCCCCGCCGCAATCCCGGACGCAAGAAAGCACCCGGACCCCCGGCGGGTCGGGCCCGGGCGCCGGGGGGAGGAGAAGCGCACCGTCTCCGCTTCGGGCCGGATCAGGAGATCGACGCACGGCCCGGACGGAAGGTGCCCTCCTTTGACAAGAACCGCCCGGCAGCCGAGATCGAGCATGGCCCGGCCGGCGCGTTCCATCCCCGCCTCGTCGCCGATGGGAAGCCCCGTCAGCGCCGTGGCCTCCGGCACATTGGGGGTCACGATCGTCGCGACGGGAAGGAGCCGCGTTCGCAACTCAGCCAGCCCCCCGGTGTCCAGGAGCGCGTGCCCGGATGTCGATTCCAGCACGGGGTCCACCACCAGGGGCACAGACTCCCCCCTCACGAAGGCGTCCGCCACTTCGGCCACAATCCCGCGATCCAGAAGCATTCCGGTCTTGGCGGCACGAACGGGAAGCGACTTCAGGCACGCGTCGATCTGCGCACGCACCACTTCGGGCGGAACCGGATGCACGGCAACCACGCCTTCGGCTCCCTGGGCGGTGACGGCGGTGACAGCGATGGCTCCCCGGACGCGCCCGCACCGGAACGCATGAAGATCCTCCACGAGACCCGCCGCGCCGCTGGAGTCGGAACCCCCGATAGCCAGCGCACAAAGATCTGCCATGGCGGAACCCCCCGGTCAGTAGGTCCGGAAGAGCTTGCCCCACTTCGTCCCGAGTCCCCACTCCACGCGTTTCTTTCCGACGAAGGGGTACCAGTACAGATCGTGGTAGATGCGGGACGCCGCATAGGACCATGGGACAATGGGCGAACGAAGCAGGACATTCTCCAGCGGCTTCAGCGGTCCGTGGTAGATCAGCTTCTGCCCCTTCGACGCGAAAGTCTCTTCCTGAACGAATCCCCAGTCTTCCAGCGAAATGTCGTGGCCGACGATCTCAATGTCCTTCGGGTCTCCCACCCCGAGACCACGCTCGTGCGCCAGACGAATGAACCGGAGGGACATGGGGTCGAAGCCCTGCATGCGTGCGGATACCGCATCGATCGCCACCTGATCGGCCGATGCCAGAATCACATCCTTCTCGACCGGCACCATCGCGCGCGGACCGGCGCCATTGCCCGCGAAGGTCCCGTCCATCACCGCGAAGATGCCCGCGTGGATTTCCTGCTGGATGGCCAGCAGATCCACGACCGTCTCGTGAATCACCGAGTGCGTCCAATGCCGCTTCTCACTGAGCAGCCCGCCGAACGCGTTTTTCATCGCGCCGGTAATGGTGGTGAACACATGCGTCTTCACCGTGGGGAAATGCACGATGTTCTTGCCGTGGAACAGCTTCGGAATACGAATCCCTTCCGGGAAGATGTCGTTCAAGACGAGCATCTCCGCGCGCGGTTCGTACACTTCCCATTCGCAGTACGGCTCGTAGAGGTGGACATTCTTCACGCCGTGCCGGTCCACGACCGCCTTGTGCCCGTTGTTGCGTTCTCCGACATATGCGTCCACCACCACGGTCTTGTTGTGGGCGGCGGTGAGTTGGTCGTATCCGGCCTCTCGCAGCGCGAGAATGGCGCCCTCCAGCTGCCAGGGCGCCGTCGAGCAGGCGGGGAACCAGGTGGCCCAGGAGATGTTGATCTTGAGCAGCGTCTCCACGCTCGGCACCAGGGCATCGCGGAACCCGGCCATCTCCATGAGGCGCGCATAGTCCTCGAGAACGGTGTCCGGATGCGTCTTCAGGACCGCGACTTTCCCCCGCCCGGGGAAGGAATGGCTCGTCATGGGGTTCTCCGCAAGAAGGGTGCGTCGTTGGCCGCGCCTGCTGTCCGATCGACTGGGCGCCCGGCGGAGGAGACTACCACCTCACCCGGACTTTCGCACCCGGATCCGAACGGTTCGCCCTTCGCGACTCACGCTCTCCACGGTGTACCCGCGCCCCCGGCACCAGAGCCGGACATCGTCCTCCGCGGCCGGGTCGTCGGCGAGCAGGTCCATCCCCTCCCCCGCGGGCAGATCGTCGAACCGTTCCGCCAGCCGAATCACGGGAAGCGGGCACAGAAGCCCCCGAGCATCGACCACCTCCCCGGACGACGCCGAATCCCCGCTCACAGCCCCTCCAGCACGCGAAAGAGATCCCGATCAAGAGCGACCCGGATTTCGCCGAAACCCAACGGTAAGGACGGAACTATAGGGGTCTCCTGTCTTCCCCTCCAAGGGATTCCCGACCGGCGCCGGGCGCGTGTGCCCTTCGTCCGGGTCTGGCCGTTCACAGTCCCCAAGGGGGTTCGCTCTTGAGTTCACAGAAGTTCACCGCAACGGACTTCCCGCGACTCAGCTCCAAGGCCGCGCTCACGGCGGCCGCCGGGGTGCTGATCGCGGCGTTCCTGCTTTCCGGAGCGTTCTTCCACCATCTCGAAGGCATCAACCTCGACGACCTGATGCGGCGAACCGACTCGTCGAGCGACCTCCTGGCGCGGCTTTCCGTGCGCGGCGTACAGGAGGGCGACCCCTCTTCGCTCTCCGGGCCGTTCTCGGCCATCTTCCGCGAACCGACTGTACTTCACGCATCCGTGGTCGGCGTGGAGGGGGAGATCGCCCGGCGGACAGCTCCGCTCACGGACGGCATGGAAGCGCTTCTCGCCACTCACCCGGCCGGTGCGGAGGTGGTTCGCTCGCCCGCGTCCCGAACACTCCGTTCGATCGGGAGGATCCGGGTGCTGGACGCGGTGACGCCGGTCGTTTCATCTCCGGGAAACCCGGAGACGATCGGCGCCGTGCGGATCATCACTTCGCTGGCGCGCTTCGACGCCCGACGGGACGAACTCCGAAGGCGCGTCATCCCCGTCGCGCTGGGACTGGCGCTGGCGGCAGCCGCGGCCACGGCCCTGCTCGTGGGGAGAATCGTCGCGCCGATTCGCGGCCTTGCGCGCGCTGCCGAGAGAATCGCGCACGGCGACTACTCCGCAACTCCCGTCTCCGCATCCCGCGACGAGATCGGCACGCTCACCGCTTCCTTCTCGAGAATGGCCGCGGGGTTGCGTCAGGCCCGCGAGAATCAGGCGCGCTGGAATCGTGACCTGGAGCAGCGCGTCGCCGAGAAGACGCGGGAGATCGTGGAGACGAAGAACCACCTGTCCACCATCCTGGAGAGCGTCGACGAGAGCATCCTCGTGGCGGATCTGGATGGGACGATCATCTCGGCGAACACACACACGCGGGAGATCTTCGGCGAGAATCCGGACTTGATCTCCGGGCGGGACATCGGGGACTTCACCCGGGACCCGGACCGCAACGCGGCGTCGATCGCACGGATGCTCCGCGACGGGCCGGAATCGTACGAGACGGAGGAGCGAACTCCGGCGGGCGAACGGCGGGACCTCCTCGTGACTCACGCGTTCCTGCACGACGCGGGGGGAGAGGCGGCAGGACTCATCCAGGTGACGCGGGATATCACGAAGCTCAAGGCCATGGAGCAACGGTTGGTGCGGTCCCAGCGCTTGTCCGCCATGGGGGAAATGGCGGGTGAGATCGGGCACGAACTGAACAACTACCTTTCCGCCATCGGGGGGCGGGCGGAGCTGATCCCGATGGCGCTTTCCCGCGGCCGACAGGAAGCCGTCGTCGAGAACGCACGCACCATTGCCCGGCAGATTTCCAGGATGCGGGTCCTGACCGACGGGCTGCTCGACTCCGCGCGGCGGGGAAGCCATCCGGTCAATACCGATCTGAACGGAATCGTGGAACGGACCATCTCGTTCCTCGGTCCGTGCGGCCGCCAGGACGGAATCCGATTCGAACCAGCGCTCCACCCGTCCCCCCTCACGATTCACGCCGACGACCAGCAGATCCAGCAGGTGTTCCTCAATCTCCTGGGCAACGGCGCGGACGCCACAAGAGCGGCGGGCCGGACCGACGAAGCGGTCGTCGTGGAGACTTTCGAGCGCGACGGCTTCGCCTGGGCGACGGTGATCGACCGCGGCATCGGGATGACGGACTCGGTGCGCGAGAGGATCTTCGATCCGCACTTTACGACGAAGGCCGACGGGCACGGGTTCGGCCTCGCGGTCTGCCATCGGGTGGTGGAAGGGCACGGCGGTCAGATCGATGTGGAGAGCGAACCGGGAAACGGCGCGCGCTTCACCGTGCGTTTGCCGCTGGCCGGGTGTGAGGCGACGCCCGTGCGGGAGAACCCCGACCTCGTGGAAGGCACCCCCCGCCGGGCGACGCATCCCGGTTGAGCGTGGGGTTACTCCGCCTTCTCAATCCTCGGCTTTCCCCGGAAGGGCGCCAGGTCGCGCACCTCCCGTTCCGTCCCGAGGCCACGCATGGCGATCCATCCGATCCGGTCCGGCAGGAGGCACTCAGCCCAACCCTGGTGAAACCGGATCACCTCCACCGCCCCGCCGAAGCGAAGCACCTGGAGGACCGCGGCCCCCGGCTCCGGGCTGGCCACGATGGCCGCCTGGTCATGAACCACGAAGAAGGTCTCGGTATGCAGCGTCAGCTTGAGATCCCGCCGCTGGTTCCGTGAGGAGGTGAAGGTCTCCTGATGGCGCCACCCCGCGTCGGACTCCGCGAGAAAAGTGACCGGCCCCCGCGGAACGAGGCGATAGTCCATCCGGGGCGTGGAAGCCTCGTAGTCCCTGTCGGCATCGATGCAGGGGACGCTGACCTGGTACATCCCGGTGGAATCCACCGTATCGATCGCGGAGTAGACGAAGCAGGTGTCGAAGTCCATCGCCCAGAACCGGGCCCCGGGACGGCGCGTCTCCACGCAGATCTCGCTGCGGACCTCGATCCGGATTCTCTCGGGGAGGAGGAGACCGGTGCTGGTCGCCACCTTGCCGGAGACCCGCAGGGAGGCCAGCTGGGCCTGAAGGCGAGCGTAGGGGTCCGAAGAGTCCACCGGGGCCGGGCGAAGGGTGGCCCCGGTGGACGGCGGCGCGGACGAGGGGCCGCAAGCCCCCTGCAGGAGGGCCAGGCACGCCGAAATCACCCCGGACGCCACCCAAGTACCCGTCTTCCAGCGCCCCATGGTTCCACCTCCGGGAAGCATCCGCCCACCCGGGGAATCGGCTTGAGCCCCCCCCCGGGATCCGATACGCTCCGCGCCCGTTCCCGGTTCCAGAATAAGTGTCTCCGCACCTCTTGCGCAACGGATTCAATCCTGTGATTTCCGAGCCCGCTCTCAGCCCCCGACCCGACCTCCGTTCGCTGTCCCTGGCGGAGTTGCAGGCGGCCGTCTCCGGTCTCGGACTCCCGGAGTACCGATTTCGCCAGATCGCCCGGTGGCTCTTCGACCGGACCGCCACCTCCTTCGACGAGATGACCGATCTTTCGCTGGACCTGAGAGCGAAACTCGACCGCCGGTTTCGTCTGGATGAGCTGACGACGGCCGCCCACCGGGTGTCGAAGGTCGATGGCTCCGAGAAGTTCCTCTTCCGGCTGGAGGACGGTGCTTCGGTGGAATCCGTGCTCATGACGGCAGCGCGCCGAATCACGCTCTGCGTGTCCACGCAGGTCGGCTGCACACTCGACTGCGTGTTCTGCCAGACGGCGGGGATGGGTTTTGAGCGGAACCTGAATCAGCACGAGATCCTGGGTCAGATACTGCCGCTGTGGCGAAGAGTCCGGGACCGGAAGATCCGGACGAACATTGTCTTCATGGGCATGGGAGAGCCGCTCCACAATGTCGACGCGCTGCTGCGGGCACTGCGCATTCTTCAGTCACCGCTCGGGCTCAACTTCGGCCCGAGGCGGCTGACGATCTCCACCGCGGGGGTTCTGCCCGGGATCAGGAAACTGGCTGCGTCCGGGGTCGGGGTCGGGCTGGCCATCTCGCTGAACGCGACCACCGAGGAGGTCCGCGCCCGGATCATGCCCCGTGCGGCGCGGACACCCATTCCGGATCTCATGAAAGCGGCAGCCGCCTACGCCCGGGACACGAAACGCCGGGTGACGGTGGAGTATGTTCTCATTCGCGGCATCAACGACTCGGATGCGGATGCGAAGCGGCTCATGGCGCTGGTCCGGAACGGCCCCTTCAAGGTGAACCTCATCCCCTACAATCCGGGAGCCTCTCCGGAACTGAAGCGTCCGGATCGGGCTCGGGTGGATGAGTTCGCAACCATCCTTCTTCCGGGATCCCCGGCAGTCACGGTTCGCTGGAGCATGGGGCCGGATATCTCGGCCGCCTGTGGACAGCTGTGCGGGGAGAATGCACAAAAGACGGGGGGCGCGGACTTGCCACACCCCCCGAAAGACACTCCCAGGCCTCGGTCAGACTAGATATCGGACCCCTTGACGGTCTTCCGACCGTTCGCCTTCGTCCGCTCCACGGCCTTCATGACGACTCGGGTCACTTCCGAGGAGAGCTTGTCGACGGCGTCCTGGCTCGTGGAACAGCCCTGCTCCTTGATGAGCTCACGAATCTTCGACTGGACAACAAGAGTGTCTGCCATGTGGATTTCTCCTGATTGCCCCTGTGATTCGGGGCTCTTCCGGGATCAAAGATGGCCTGAATGGCCCTTTCGGGGCCGATCATGGGGACAGGAGGCGAGGGGAGTCAACACGGAAATCCGCCTTCAACGGCCTTTTCCGGGCGACAGCCAGCGCGGCAGAGAGGCCTTCCAACCGCCGCGGGAGGCCGAATCCGTGGCCAGAGACGCCCAGGAGGCCCGAATCACGCGCAGGTCGCCGGTGAGTTCGTCCGCCCTTGCGATGCGCTGGTTCGGGACGGGCAGGAGCGCCCGAGCGAGGAAACGGCGGAGCCCCTCAGGGAGGTGAGTCGGCATCACGGCCGGGTCCGGGCCCTCTGAACAGGCGCGGAGAGCCGCCTCTCCGGTGCCGCAGGGATCTTCGGGAAGAAGGAGCCGGGCGAGCAGTCTGGCCAGCGCAAAGACATCCGCGGAAGGCCTCGGCTCTCCTCCGCCGAGGTCCTCGGGCGCGAGAGGCGGGCGGCTCCCGAGAAACGGCCACCATCCGACACGAAGGAGCATCGTCTTCCCGCCCTCGTCAAGAAGCACCGCGTCTTCGTCCAGATGCCCGTGGCAGAACCCCGCCCGATGGGCCTTCGCCAGAGCAGCCCCGAGCGACTCCACGATCGACAGGGCGCGCAGAGGGTCCACCGGGGGGGCTTCGGCCAGCACCTCCGACAGCGTGCGCCCACGACAGGGCTGCAGAACGAGTACCGCCCGCTCTTCGATGGTCTCCGTTCGCAGGACCTTCGGCAGGGACGAGTGATACACGCGCGACAACCCCGCGCGAACCTCATCCGGGTGCGGCCGCCCCTGGCGCGGTTCGGCGCTCCCGGGGATTCCGGCCCAGAGGCGCACTTCGCGGCCTGATTCCCGCTCCTTTGCCGCGGCGTCGAAGGCGTCCCCGGGGAGATCGTGCCGTTCGAGAATCCGAAACGGCCCGAAGGACAGGTCGGGGCGGGTCATCGGACCCGGACGACGCGACGCGTGGTGGTCTTGCCCCCGGCCTCCAGCCGGAGGAGGTACACCCCGGGCGCCACGGTCCCGCCACCGGAAGTCCGACCGTCCCAGACGATCTTGTGCGGCCCGCTCCCCCGAAGTCCGTCGACCAGAACCGCCACTCTCCTTCCCGCCGCATCCAGCACCGTGAGGCGGACCCGCTGTCTGTCCGCGGTCTCAAACCGGATCACGGTGGACGCGGCAAAGGGCGAGGGCCGTGGGCTCTCCAGCTGGAAGCCCACGGAGATGCTGTCGGGCAGGACCGGAACGGAATCGATGACGAGACGCCTCCACTGGGGGACGGGAGCGTTCCGCTCTCCGGAGCGGGCGCATACGGTCCACCAGATCTCCTCGGCTCCAGCAGGCCCGTCGCGGGACGGAACCAGCGTGACCCGGCTGTCGGTCAGTCCCTCCACAAGAGCCCACTCCGAGATGGGCGCATCCGGAGAAGCGGCCAGGCGCAGATCGTAGACGGCTTCAGTGAGGTCGTCGGGGTCGATCGAGGATTCCCAGGCGAAGTGAACCGGCTCCCGCACGCCAGCGGAGGTTCCGTTCGAAGGGGTGTCCAGCGCGAAGGCCGCAGGCGGAGCATCTTCCGGCATCGAGTTGCGGAAGAGGTTCCAGCCGCCCCCCGACTCCCCCACGACCAGATCGAGATCTCCGTCCGCATCCAGATCCGCAAGGGTCGGGACCGAACGCGCCCCGACATCCAGCCCGGAGAGTTCCATTCCGGCCGGAGCGAACGCCGGGTGCGCGGAGGTCCCCTCGTTTGCGAAGAAGAGGATTCCACCATCGCGGGAACCGACCAGAATGTCCGGGTCGCCGTCCGCATCCAGATCGGCGACGGCCGGAGCGGCACTCTGCCCGAGAGGACCGAGCTGGTGAAAGTCCGTACTCCACAGTTCGAACGAAGGTGCCGTGGATGACCCGACATTCCGGAAGGACGCCAGATGGGCGGTCTCCTCGGAAAAGGACCAGCTTCCGACCAGCACATCCAGATCCCCGTCCGCGTCAAGGTCCACAAAACGCGGAACCGCCGCAGCATCCAGCGCGTCCGCGAAAAGACAGCCCATGGCGTCTCCGAAGTCCGGGTGATCCGTCACCTCGGCAAGAAGCGGCTCTCCCGGCCCGTTGCGGGTGTTCCTCCAGTACCGGATTCCCCCCTCGGAGGTGCCGACGAACACATCCATGTCTCCGTCCCCATCGAGATCCGCAACCTCCGGGGCCGCCCAGTCGCTTCCGGGAAGCGAAATCCAGCTCGGGTTGATGACGGCGTACAGGGGGGAGTCCGCAGAGCCTTCGTTGCTGTAATACTCCACGCGCTGGCCGGTCCCCACCCCGAGCAGAAGGTCCGGGTCTCCGTCCAGATCCAGATCCGCCGCCGCCGGGCAGGTGTTCTGTCCGCGATCGAACTCACCAAGCCAGTCGTCGGACTCCAGACGATGGAACGGGAAAGACGGCGTGCCGAAGTTGGCGTAGTACACCAGTCCGTCGTGCCCGGTGCCCGCACCCAGCACGGCGTCGAGATCCCCGTCCGCATCAAGATCCGCAAAGGAGGAGAGAATGTACTGCGCATAGACGGCGGGTTGCCCGAACTCGTCGGTGAAGTAGGCTTCCGTACGACAGGTGAATCCCGGATCCGGCGGCCCCCCCGTGCCCTCCCAGAAGTACACATTCGGATTGAACTGGTCCCCGACGAACAGGTCCGGGTTTCCGTCCGCCGTCAGGTCCTCGAAGGAGAACAACATGAACCCGTGTCGGCCGCCCGGAGGCGTCTGCGCGGGAGATGCGCCGCGCTCCGGATTGCACGACCCGAACACGATCGAAATGTCCTGGTAGCTGTCCGTTTCCCGATGCATGACCGCGGAGCCCGGCCCGCCCTCGTTGCGGTAGAGGATGACGGACCCCTGATTCGATCCATCCCCCATGAGAAGGTCCATGTCCCCGTCCCGGTCGATGTCCGCAAAACCGGGGGTGGCCAGAAAGAACGGGATGGGCACCCCGGCATCATCCGTCCAATGCCCGTCCGGATGGTCCGAGAGGTTTTCGAAGGATGGGGACTCGGCGGGGCCGGTATTGTGGAGAAGGAAGCCGAGCGAGGAACTCCCGTCCGGCGGACGATCCTCCACCAGGAGGTCCGCATCGCCATCGGCATCCATGTCCACGAATCGCGACCAGAAGTACCGGTGGACGCCGGAGTATTCGTCTGTCACCAGTGAATAGGCCGCCGCGGCGGGGGTCCCCGTATTGCGATAGAAGCGGAGCTTCCCGTCCTCCTCGTTCACGAAAAGATCCGCGTCTCCGTCCGCATCGATGTCCACGAACTGCGGCCGAGCCTTCTCCCATCCGCCATACCAGGCGCGCTCCACCGGTCCCCATCCATCGATCACGAGGATGGTGTCCAGCTCGCGCTCAAACTGCGGAGTGGGGACGCCACAGCACGGGAGAGGCAACCCGAAGAACGCCACAACGGCCGTGCCGCCCGCGGTCAGCCACCTCCGGAGACTCCCCCGCCCACCCCTCGACTTCACTTGATCTGGCCCCGCCAATCTATTGTGTTAGCGTATCTTGACAATCTTCTGATCCAGCCTTACCCCACCTGCCCGAAGCCGGAGAAAGTACACGCCCGCAGCCACCGTCTGCCCCTGACGGTCCCGCCCGTCCCATTGAATCCGGCCCGTCGGCTGATCCCGGGGGATGGCGCCCAGGTCCCGCACGCGACGCCCCTGTACATCCACGACGGACAGATCCGCCGGCGCGGTCAGGTCCTTCCCGAGCACGAAGGGAATCTCGACGATGCCGCGAAAGGGGTTGGGACGCGCCTGTCCGAAGGCGGTCCGCGCGGGAAGTTCGGAGACGGAGGTGCCGCCGGAAAGAAGGTCCGTGCCGTTGCGCAGCGTGAGTCGGTAGCCCGATGTGTACGGCGGGGAGAAGTCGTGCTGAGTCACCAGAGCGGCAAAGGTGAGATCTGTCATGCCCATCGCCTCCGGAGGCACCACCACACCCGCTGGAATGTAGAGCGGCGCGTTTCCGGTGCCGTCATTCACCTGTACCAGGCCTTCCGCCCCCCCGACCGGCCAGCTGCCCGAGGTCACATCCGCTCCGGTGATCCTCACGACTCGGCCCTCCAGCGCTTCACCCGGCGAAGCCGCCGAACCGGTGGCCAGATCGATGGGCGGCGGACAGACCCCTCCGACGCTCACCACCTGAATGTCCGCGTCCAGAAGGAAGGTCTCCCCCACCGCGTGCCCCACGATCCCGGTCGCCCGGATGATGTCTCCCCGCTCGATGAGCGTCGGGGTGCCCGGCACTTCGCGCACCTGGATGCCACCCGTGCCGTCGTCCAGGTAGAACCGACCCGGAACGGACGGAATGAACCCGGACAAGGTGGTGGCGCATCCTTCGATGGAAACCCACTGCCCTGCCCGCACCGGAACCCCGTCCGCGTCCACCGGATCCAACGCACCGATGTCCGTGTCCGGCGCTTCATTCCCAGGGGGCGTGAACTGGCCGTCACGGTCCGCATCCACGCGGATGGGATTCGTGAATGCCAGCGGCCGGAACCACTCGCTCGGCTCGACCGGATCCAGCCCCGCTTCCCCTTCGACCAGGACCAGATACCAGCTGTCCGCCTCGGGCCGATCGTGCCAAGTGTAGGTGATATCCTGAACGCCCGGGGCATCCGCAGCCAGCGGGAAGGTGCGGACGGGAACCGCGTTGCGGTAGATCGTGCCCTGCCCCACGCGGAGCCAGGAGGCGCAGCGCACCCGGCAGGTGATCTCCACCTGGCCGCTGGAATCGGGAACCACCGTCTCGCCAAGCCCTTCACCGTCAATCCGGAAGTCCAACACGGGGCCGTAACTCACGAAGACTCTCCCGGCCAGCACGGCCGCGACCAGTTCCTCTTCGGAGGAGTCCCCCGGGCCAAACGACGAACTGGCCACGAAGTTCCTCGGGTACCCAGGATTGGAGTAGGCGATGTGATGGGAGTCCGAGTTGCCGGTCGCGGTAATCCGACGGCCTGAGTTCAGCCAGCGCATCCAGATTCGGAAGTTGCTCATGCCCTGTTCGATGAACCCGCCGTTCATGACTTCGATGGCATCGAAGTCCCACGACCACCCGGGGTTCTCCGGCTCCCCGGTATGGGAGTTGACGCCGTATATGTCGAAGTACTGGTTGCCCCAGTCGGGAATGCTGGGGTGATTCACCTGCACGATTTCGTCTCTCAACGGAGTGCGCGCGCCCGCGAAGAGTTCCTCGGGTGTCACGCCCTCGTACGGAGGAGAGACGCGCCCCGCGTCCAGCGGCCAGGCATTGAAATGGCCGAAAGACGGGGATCGGGTGGTGATCTCGTCCCCGATGGAAGAGGTCATCCATTGCGTGAGACCCAGCCCCTCGATCACCGGCGTGTAATCCGTCACGACATTGTGGTCTGTCGCGATGGCCCACTCGACGCCTTCGGCCGCGAGGCTCAACACGCGTCCGGGCACGGGAAGCGGGGTGTCGCTGCTGGGAGCGCAGTGCAGGTGGAAGTCTCCCGACACCCATCCGGGAACATCCACCTCGTGTTTCAGCGTCGCCAGAACCGTCGTCGATCCGCCCGGGGAGACGGCCACCCGCTCCTCATATACCGAGTACTCCGGGCCACGGGACACCATGACATCGTAGATTCCGGAAGGGAGCCGGATGTCTCCGCCACCGGGCGGAATGTAGGCGGTATTCCCCGAACCCTCCGCGCGGTCCTCCGGGCCGAGATCCAGCTCCGGCAAGGCACTGTCCGGTGTGAGAACGACGCGGGCGGGGAGCGAATCCCCACTCTCGTCCCGGGCTTCCACGGTGAGCACCGCATCGAAATCCCGGACCGACACCCACCCGGTGAGGTCCGCGTCGCTGCGGGGCTCCAGACAGAAGTTGGACCACCCGAACGCCATGACCCCGGTGATCGAGTCGAAGGTGTCCCCGATGTCCGCAATGTAGGAAGTGAAGAACTCGTCGTCGATGATCGCCCCGTCGCCCGAGGTGTCGGAGACGGTGTACTCGCCGTAGCGGCTGGTTTCGTCCGTGACGGTCGCGCCGCCCAGCCGCACGAGGACGCCTTCCCAGGTCTCCCCGTCCAGGAGCAGATCCGCCACGGTGACCGGGGCCGGATCGGGGAGTTCGGCGACTCCCAGTGATCGAACGGCTTCCTGCAGGAGGCGGGTTTCTCCCCACCATTCCGTCACGGTGCCGTCCACCACCACCTGCTCTCCGGGAACGCGGTCGAGAGAGTAGGCCTCAATCTTCAGACCGCTCCACGCCCCGCCATCCGGATCGGAAACATAGTAGAACCGGCCGTGCGGAGAGACCGCCGTGACCACGCCGCGCAGGCGAACCGTCTCTCCGGCACGCGGGGAGTCACCCACCGGAGAGGAGGTCTCCTGGACTTCGCGAACCGTGAAGATGCGGCCATCCTCCGGAGGAGCGAATGAGAGCAGAAGGAGGGCGGCGCCCGGCAGCAGGAAACCGGCACGAATTCGGCGTGTGGAGATGGTCATGATCGGACTCTCTGAGGTTCGGGTGGAGAATCTTCAATTCTACTCCGATTGCCCCCCGTTTCCAAGGGGTTGCGCAGGATGCTCAAGTTCCCGCATGAGGTCCGCCAGTTCCTTTCGGCTCACCCCCGAGAGGCGGCGCTTCGCGGAGAGCGCCCGCACCTCGGCCATGGCTTCCGCCGTGCGGCCGGTGTTTCCCAGAACGCGAGCGAGGTTCTCGCGCGCCCGGTCGTCGCCCGGCGCAAGCGCCACGGCGCGCTCCGCAAGTGTGGCGGCGCGTGCCTCCTCCCCCGGCACCCTGGACAACTCGACCGACAGATTCGCCAGCACATGCACCGCGTCGGGATTGAGCCGGTGGGCGGCTTCAAACGCCTCCCGCGCCTCCGCCGCACGCCCCATCTCCCGCAGCGTCAGCCCCAGATGGTACGGGTGGTCCTCGACCAGCGGCTCCGCCTCCGCCAGCTCCCGCAGCAGCTCCGCGGCCTGGGCGAAACGCCCCGCGTCGGAGAGGGCACGCGAGCGGAAGGCTCCGATCCGCCCCGGTCCCGGGTTTTCCGCGTGAAGCGCGGCCAGCTCCTCCAGCCCCTCCTCCGCACGCCCCGCCCCGACCAGCGCCTGCCCCCGCATGAGCCGCAGCTCTTCATTCCCCGGATCCATCGCCAGTAGACGCGTCGCCTCCCGGACGATGTCGCTCTCCTGGAGTCCCCCCCGCGCGCGCTCCCGGATTTCGACGATCCCGTTCCAGACCTCGAGCATGTCCTTGGGGTCGGCGCCGGTGGCCTCGGGGGCGTCGCTGGAAAGGACATACCCCAGCGCGTGGAGCTTCTCCAGTTCGTCGGCGGAGGGGCGCCTTCGCGTCTCCCGGGCGGGTTCCCCGGCAAGCACGGCCTCCACCAGTTCGTCGAGCCTGGCTTCGACATCCGGAAGCGTCCCCGCCAGATTGGTCGTCTCGCCGGGGTCCGCGTCCAGGTCGTACAGCTCCGGGCGCGGTGCGCGCACCCACGCCCACCGGTCGTCGCGGAAGCCGGAGAGCATGGACCAGCCGTACTGGTCCAGCGGAAGACGCGTCTCGGAGTAGACAGGGCGGCCACCGGAAGTGGATCCGCCGATCTCCGCCAGAAGGGAGCGCCCGTCCAGTCCGGAAGGGACGGGAGCGCCCACCAGATCCAGGACCGTCGGGGTGAGGTCGGCGGAGGTGACCGTTCCCTCGACGCGTCGCCCCTCCGGAAGCGCGCCGGGCGCGGCCAGGACGAACGGAATGTCGAGCGTCGCCCCGCGAAGAAGGAGGCCGTGCGTGGCTTCGCCGCCGTCACCGAAAGCCTCGCCATGGTCGGCGACCACCACGACCAGCGTCCGCGCGAGTTCCCCGGAGTCACGAAGTCCATCGAGCAGC
The DNA here is from genome assembly GCA_030747075.1 of Gemmatimonadota bacterium. Classification (NCBI taxonomy): domain Bacteria; kingdom Pseudomonadati; phylum Gemmatimonadota; species Gemmatimonadota bacterium. Next base: position 91,858 of record JASLLL010000006.1, on the reverse strand, counting down.
ATGCCGATGGAATGGTCCGTGAACGCGATCTCCGCGTCGTAGAGCCGCCCCCGGAAGCGCGCCCGGAAGGACTCCGGCGGCTGGTGCGGCAGGTGGGGGTCGTAGTAGTGCGCCCACAGGAAGAAGGGCCGATTCGGATTCGGCCGGTTGCGCAGCCAGTCGAGCGCAATCCCCGACACCTCCGAAGCCGGTCGCTCCCGATGGGACTGCCCGCGATCGCGAGGCCGCCGGAAGTGGTCGTCGTACAGGTCGAACCCGTCCGCAAGGCCGTACTGCCGATGCAGCACGAACGCGCCGATGACCGCGGCCGTGTCGTAATCCCGCGCGCGCAGAAGATGCGCGAGGGTCGGCACCCCCTCGGCCAGGGTGTATACGGCGTTGTCCAGCGCGCCGTGCGCGGGCGGGTACCTCCCCGTGAGGATGGTGGCGTGGGACGGCAGCGTCACCGGAGCGGGAGCGACCGCTCGCTCGAAAACCACCCCGCGCTCCGCAAGGCCGTCGAGGACGGGGGTCTCGGCCCCCTCATACCCCGCAAACCCCAGGTGATCCGGGCGGAGGGTGTCGATCGTCAGAAGCAGGACATTCCACCCGGCAAGATCTCCGGGCGCGGTCGACTGCCCGCACCCCGCAAGAACGCCTGCTGCCAGCACCGCCGCGGCGCGTCTCATATGCGCAACTCCTCAATGCTCTCCAACCGGGCGGGCCCGACCGTGACTTCCTCCACCGGCCGCTCGTCCACCATCGGGAGCGTCTCCGTTCCCGACGCGGGCGGCACCCGGTATCCGACGCGGACGGCGGCGGCATCCCGCGCCTGCCCGTACCGTGCGGTAATGGCCGCCACGCGTTCGATCTCCTCCCACCGAAGATCACGCGGAGCCTCCGCCAGCACCGTAGCGCCCGGCGCATCCAGCGCGAAGAACTCCCAGCGCCCGCGGCGATGGTTCGCCAGAAACGCGTTCTCCGATTCGTCCCGGCCGATCACCACCTTCACCTCGTCGGGAAGACGCAGATGCCGCCCCACCTTCAGCAGCACGAACGCCTCCGCGTCCGCTCCCGGGCTCTCCTGATGGTCCAGCCAGTCCCGGAGCTTGCGCGAATAGGCCTCATCCGTCAGGAAGCAACACCCTCCGGCAGGTTGTGGAATGTCCTCCGGATTCAGCCCGAGGCGCTGCACTTCAGCCATCTGCACCTTCCGGCTTCGGCCCGATATGCCCAGGAGTTTTTCGCGATCCAGCCAGCCTTCCGCTTCCGGAAGCGTCGGCGGAAGGAGCTTTGCGGACAGCGGGCGCACCAGTCGATCGCCGAGCCCCGACTCCTTTGCCGCGATCATGAGCGCCTGCCGGTACTGGGACTTCGGCCGCTGGCCCAGCACTTCTCCCGTGAAGACGAAGTCCGCCCCGGTCTTCTTCATGTAGTCGGCCGCCTTGGCGAGCATGTAGGACCGGCAGTCGAGACACGGATTCATGTTCGCGCCGTATCCGTGCTTCGGATGGAGGAGCACCTCGTCGAAGTACTCCCTGGAGATGTCGATCAGGGTCACCGGAATCCCGAGATCCGCACCGGCGCGGAGAGCCTCGTTGCGAAGCGAGTGATCCGGGCTGTCCATGGCGCGGTGGTGATCCGTGAAGCAGAACCCGGTGGAGAAGTTCAGCGCCTCGATCTCCACGCCCTGCTCCTTGACGAGTGCCATCGCCAGCGTGCTGTCGAGACCCCCGGAGACGAGCGCCAGCGCTCGGGGAGAACGGCTCATTCCACCACCTCGGCGACCGGATCCACGATGCCGCCACCGCGCTTCCCTCTCCCGGTGGCGAAACTCACGAGAACCACCAGCGCCATGGAGATCAGGAAGGTCGCGATCTTCAGGTCCAGCGTTGCCTGCAGCAGCTCGACATTCCGCCACGCGACCGTCGAGACCATGCCCCCGATCATTCCCGCCAGCACGCCTTGTCGGGTCGTGCCACGCCAGCGAAGCGCCAGAATGAGCGGCGGGCCGAAGGAGGAACCCAGCCCGGTCCATGCGTAGGCCACCCAGTCGAAGATGAGATCCTGATTGCGGAATGCCAGAAGAAGCGCCACCAGCGCGATCACGACCGTGGCTCCGCGCGACAGCAGCAGGAGCACGCGCTGCGACGCTCCCGGGCGGAGGATGCGCGCGTAGATGTCTTCCACGAGAGCGGAAGTGGCGACGAGAAGCTGGGAGTCCGCCGTCGACATCATGGCGGCGATCCCCCCCGCAATGGCAAGCCCGGCAAACCACGCCGGGAGAAGTCGCATGGCGAGAAGCGGCATGACCTGCTCCGTGTCGGCCACATCCGGGAGAATCCCGATCGCGACGAGCCCGACGAACACCGCCCCCCAGTAGGAGAGCAGCACCCAGCTCATGGCGACCGTGTGTCCCTGCCGCACCTCGTCTTCGTGGCGGATGGCCATGTAGCGCGTCAGGAGATGCGGCTGCCCGAGGTAGCCGAACCCCCACGACAGGCTGCCGATCATGACGCCGAACAGCAGCGCCCGCCCCGTCTGCCCGCCGGACATGGTGAGGAACTCCGGCCCCTTCGCGCCGACGGCGTCCACAAAGCCCGTGAGCCCGCCGAGTTCGAAGATCCCCATGACCGGCAGAATCACCACGACCAGCATCATGAGCAGCCCCTGGAACACATCGGTCCACACGACCGCCAGAAACCCGCCCATGAAGGTGTAGAGCACGACGACCAGCGCACCCAGGATCATCCCGGTGGATGCGTCGATCCCGAAGGTCGCGTTGAGGATCTTCCCCGCGCCCACGAACTGAGCCCCCACATAGGCGGTATAGAAGAAGAGGATGATGACCATCGACACGACTCGCAGCACGCGCGTCGTGTCTCCGAAGCGCGCCTCCAGATAATCCGGGAGCGTCAGCGCACCGAAGCGGCGGGATTGGGCGTTCAGGAGCCGCGCCAGAAGCGTCCATGAGAAGAAGACCCCGAATGCGCTTCCGATGACGGTCCAGAACTCGCTGAACCCGGCGGCATAGGCGGCACCGGGCAGCCCGAGAAGGAACCATGCGCTCTCGCCGGAGGCCCGTTCGGAGAGGGCAGCGGTGAACGGGGAGAGCTTCCGGCCGCCCAGCACGAAGTCGTCGAAGGAGCGCATCTTCCGCCAGGTCACGATCCCGACGGTGAGAATGGCCGCGAGATAGAACCCGACCCCGGCCAGGAGCCAGCCCGATCCGGTCATGGGCGGCGCTCGCGACGGGTGCGCAGGCGGATTCCAACGGTAAGCCCCAGAAGAACCAGCCAGGCTCCGAAGACAATCACGATGGTGGACAAAGGCATGGGTTCCCTCTCCCGGATACGGACACGGCAGGTTATCAGCAGGAACTGGAGTCGCCAAGTCCGTCATTCACCGATACATTGGCTCGGAGTGGACGGACCGTCGGCATGCCCTCGGAAGGAGGATCCCGTGACCCCGAAGATGAGAACTGAAACCGACACCATGGGCAGCGTGGAAGTGCCCGAAGACTGCTACTACGGGGCACAGACCGCCCGGTCGCTGATGAACTTCCCCATCGGGAATGATCGGTTTCCCCGGGAGATGATTCGGGCGCTGGGAATCGTGAAGCAGGCGGCGGCGCAGGCCAACCGGGAGATCGGCACTCTCCCGCCGGAGAAGGCGGACCTCGTGGAAGCGGCGGCCGCCGAGGTCGCCGAGGGGAAACTGGACGACCATTTCCCGCTGGTGGTCTGGCAGACGGGCAGCGGCACGCAGTCGAACATGAACGCCAATGAGGTGATCGCCAACCGCGCCATTGAGATGGCGGGCGGAGAGCGCGGAAGCAAGGATCCCATCCACCCCAACGACGATGTGAACCGTGCGCAGTCCTCCAACGATGTCTTCCCCACCGCCATGCATGTGGCCGCCGGAACGACCGTTCGGGAGACGCTGATTCCGGCCGTGGAGGAACTTCGCGAGACGCTGGACGCGAAGGCGAAGGAGTTCGCGGGCATCACGAAGATCGGCCGAACGCATCTGATGGACGCCACGCCGCTGACGCTCGGGCAGGAGTTCTCCGGCTACGCGCACCAGCTCGATCGCGGAGTCTCGCGACTTTCGGCGGTGCTGCCCGGGTTGTACGAACTGGCGCTGGGCGGGACGGCGGTCGGTACGGGACTGAACACGCACCCGGACTTTGCACGGACGGTGGCGGCGAAGGTGGCGGGTCTGACGGGGCTTCCATTCGTGACCGCACCCAACAAGTTCGAGGCGCTGGCCGCCCACGACGCGCTGGTTCAGGCCTCCGGTGCCATGAAGACGGTCGCGTGTTCGCTCATGAAAATCGCGAACGATGTCCGATGGCTCGCCTCCGGACCACGGTGCGGCATCGGGGAAATCGGGCTGCCCGCAAACGAACCCGGCAGCTCCATCATGCCCGGCAAGGTCAACCCCACTCAGTGCGAGGCCATGACGATGGTGTGCGCGCAGGTCATCGGGAATGACACGGCGGTCGCGGTCGGGGGAGCTTCGGGGAACTTCGAGCTGAATGTCTTCAAACCGCTCATCATCCACAATGTACTGGGGTCGGCGCGGCTTCTGGCCGACGCGTGCCACTCGTTCCGCAAGCGGTGCGCGGCGGGGATTGTCCCGAACGAACCCCGAATCGCCGAACACCTGACCCACTCGCTCATGCTGGTCACCGCGCTCAATCCCCATGTGGGGTACGACAATGCGGCACGAATCGCCAAGACGGCTCATGCCGAGGGGATCACGCTGCGGGAAGCGGCGGTTCAGCTCTCGATCCTGACTGCCGAGCAGTTCGACGAACTCGTGCGACCGGAGGAAATGACCGCCCCGAGACGGTGACCTTCGTGAAAAGTACCTCTCAGGTTACGATTGTTCCCGGCTAGCTGACCTCCCTGTCTTGATTTCCGCGTGCCCTCGGGGCCTCCAGGTGCTAGATTCCCCTTGGCGTCCCTGTCGAACCGGGGCAGGAACGCCAAGGCGAAACATCGGGGTTGTTCCTCCCCTGCGGAACACGACTCACCGTTGGAGCCCCCATGACCGTTGTTGTGGCCGCGAAGATCACCGATCTGAGAGCGGTGTCCGAAGTCCGTAAGTCCCTCTCCCTGCCACAGGTGGGATTCGCGGATCTGCGGGCCGCCGCCACTCAGCTCCTCCCCGTCATGAACGCGCATGATGTCGGCGTGTCCGTCCACGACCCGGCGGCGGACGGCGCCCCGGATGCCGACATCTGGTTCCGACGGAGCGACGCCGAAGCCGTCCGGTCGATCCTCCGCGAGTGCCCGGAAGGGCACCTCCCCTTGAAGATGCTACGCCGGGCCGGGCGAAAAACCTCGCGGATCAGTTCGCTGTGCAGCGACAACCCCGCGGGGTTCTTGTCGTCGGAGTACCAGCAGCGCTTCCGCTCCGCCACAGGCATGCAGCATTCCGTGATCACGCATCTGGGAACGGAGCCGGGAGAATCCCTGGGCAGGATCACCTATCTGCGCGCCGCGGGCACTTCGGACTTCCGGGAGGAGAGCGTGCGAATCCTGCGCGCAATCCGCCCCGCATTCTCAGACGCGGCCCGGCGAATCCTCTCCAATCGGTGGAAGCGGCCTCATCAGGAGATGGCGCTCATCTGCCACTCGGGGAAGCTGCTCTGGCAGTCGAACGGGTTCCGCTTTCTCTGGGGCACGATGGACGACGAGCGCCTCGGGGGGAGACCACTGGACGCGCGGGATCTGCGCACAGGGTCGGTGGTGTGCCGCGCTCTGGCCCGCCACCTCGACCATCTGAACGCACCCGAGCAGCCCCCCCCGCTGCGTCCCTATCGGGCGCGGCGTCCCTACCGGAACGGGCGCGGAGCACTGGACGCGAGCATCGCGCAGGCGTCCGGGCTCATGCTGGGATGCAACCGGGACATTCTGCGCCTGACGCTCACCCGCGACAGGCCCGCGGGAAGGGCCACCGTTCCCGGTACCCTCCCCGCGGCATGGGTGGAATCGCGGGTTTTCTGACGGCGCGTCAGATGTCGAACTTCACGCCCTGAGCGAGAGCCATCTCCCGGGACCAGTTCAGCGTACAGGTCTGCCTGCGCATGTAGATCTTCCAGGAGTCCGAACCCGCTTCGCGGCCGCCGCCCGTGTCCTTCTCCCCGCCGAAGGCCCCGCCGATCTCCGCCCCGCTCGTTCCGATGTTCACATTCGCGATCCCGCAGTCGGATCCCCGGTGGGAGAGGAACTCCTCCGCCTCCAGCAGGTCCGTCGTGAAGATCGCGCTCGAGAGACCCTGGTCCACGCCGTTTTGCGCGGCGATGGCCTGGTCCAGGTCGTCGTAGTCGAAGAGATAGAGGATCGGGGCAAAGGTCTCTTCCCGGGTGATGGGCATTCCGGGCTTCGCCTTCACGAGCGTCGGTTCCACGAAGAAGCCGGGACCATCGACCCGGTTTCCGCCATGGAGGATCTCTCCGCCTTCGGCGCGAATGGTCTTGATGGCCTCTTCGAAAGTCCGGACCGCGTCCTCGTCCACCAGCGGCCCCATGAGCGTGTCTTCCGCCAGAGCGTGACCGACGCGGACCGATGCGTACGCCGCGGTGAGGCGCGCGGTGAACTCCTCCGCGATGGAGCGGTGCAGGAACACGCGGCGCGTGGAAGTGCAGCGCTGGCCCGCGGTCCCCACGGCGCCGAAGAGAATCCCGCGGAGCGCCATCTCCAGATCGGCGCGCTCCGACACGATGATGGCGTTGTTGCCGCCGAGTTCCAGGAGCGAGCGAGCGAGCCGTTTCGCGACGGCCTCGCCGATCCGCCGTCCCATCCGGCAACTCCCGGTAGCCGACACCAGCGGAATGCGGCGGTCGTTGATGAGCCGCTCTCCCACGCTGGACCCGCGTCCGACCACGAGGCTGAACACGCCGTCGAGACCCATGCCGTCCGTCACCCGGTTGCAGATCTTCTGGATGGCGATGGCGGTCAGCGGAGTCTTCGACGACGGCTTCCAGAGAGTGACATCCCCGCATACCGCCGCGATCATCGCGTTCCACGCCCAGACCGCACCGGGGAAGTTGAACGCCGTGACCACCCCCACGACTCCCAGAGGATGCCACTGCTCGTACATCCGGTGCCCGGGGCGCTCGGAGTGCATGGTGAGGCCGTAGAGTTGCCGCGAGAGACCAACCGCGAAGTCCGCGATGTCGATCATCTCCTGGACTTCGCCCTCTCCCTCGGAGCGGACCTTGCCCATCTCAAGGCTGATGAGCGCGCCCAGGGGCTCCTTGTACTTCCGGAACTCACCCGCCAGAAGGCGAACCACCTCGCCGCGCTCCGGCGCGGGCCTCATCCGCCATGAGAGGAACGCCTTTCCGGCTTCCTCCATGACCTTCTCGTAGTCGCCCTCGCCCGCCTGCAGAACGCGCCCGATCTCGGACCCGTCGTTGGGGGACGCACTGACAAGTTCCGGACCGGACGGTGTCTCGATCCACGGTCCGTAGGAAGCGCCCTTCTGAACTCCCGTGAGGTCCAGCGCCTCCAGGATGTCCGACTCGGGAATGGCGTGGGTCCTGGTCATCGGTCTCTCCTTCTCTTCGATGCTCCCCCTGGTCTCAGGAGGACGAAACGGTCTCTTCTTCAGCGAACGCCAGCGCGTTGAGCGCGGGCCAGTCGATGGCAGCCTGCGCGGCGAACGCGCGCAGGAGCAGTGAACGCATGAGCGGACTCTCCCCGCCCAGGAACTTCCCGACGACCTCTTCCAGGAGCGCGGCTTCCGGTTCCGCCGGAGCCTGATCCTGAAGAACGCCGTCCTCGTGTTCCAGTCCCAGCATGTCGAGCAGTTCGGCAACCTCCGCTTCGTAGCGCTCGAGGAAGAACGCCGCGAGGATCTCGGAAGCCGTCTGGCGATTCACGCGAAGCGACAACGCCTTGCGAAACATCTGCGCGCGCTTTGCGAACGGCTGCTTTCGAAGGAAGACGGGGCGAACTCGAAGCGTCTCGGAGGCTGCCTGCTCCGCCTGTGCGTACAGCGGACGAAGTTCCTCGCGCATCTCAAGGAAGAAGGCCTCGGCCTCCTCCGGAGTGAAGCTCCGGTACACATCGGACGAACAGGTCACGGCTCTCTCCCCGGCTTGCGGTTGAACTCATCAGAATCAGGCGGCCGGGAGTCTACCGGATGCGCCCCCCGGCGCGCCACGACAATCCTCACTTCACGCGGGCGGAACCCGCCCGTGCATCCGGGGAGGCGTGCGCCTCGGCCTTTCGGCTTGATTCGCACAGGCCTGATGCGGTTCAATGAAGGCCTCGGACGATTGCCCCTCGTCCCCGGTTCGTCCGTCCCCCAGAAAACCCGGATGGAGACCTCTCATGAACATACTGACCGCTCCGCGCTCCCGACACGCACTCCTCGGCGCGGCGCTTGCCGCAACGGTCCTCTTCCTCGTCGCTCCCTCTCCTGCATGGTCCGCCTGGGAGTGGATCGGGGGCGGGAAGATCCAGGCCGTCAAGGCCATGTCCCCCGGCACCGTCGTGGTGGCGGAAGACGGCGGACGGGTACGCCTTGTGGAAGACTACGGGGTGCTGTCCACCCCCCTGCAGACCGGCGACGGACGGAACCTCCACGGAATGTGCGTGCTGGGAGCGCAGAATGCGTGGGTGGTCGGAGGCATGGGCGGCGGTTGCGAAACGCAGGTTCCGGACGATCTCGTGGACGGGATCATCCTGCACACCGCCGATGGCGGCGCGGGCTGGACGGAACTCCCGAACCCCAACCTTCCACTGGAGCGGATGCAGTTTGAGGATGTGTACTTCACCGACACGATGCACGGCGTCGTGGCCGGGTGGCAGCACGGTCGGGTCGGAGGGGGAGCTCCCCGGTGCGATGTCTTCTCCATCAACCGGATCTCTTCGATCTTCGTCACCTTTGACGGGGGAGCCACCTGGCAGGTGGCCGGTCGGCATGAAGCGCCGGATTCCTGGTACACGGCCGTGGATTTCCGAAACGCGACCGAGGGGTGGGCCTCCCGAACCTGGACCGGCCTCGGGAATCAGGACGCGCTGTACGGGACGCTCGATGGTGGAGTCACCTGGACCGGCGTCCCCACTCCCGTGGCGGAAGGCCTCTACGATGTGAAGGCGACAGGACCACTCTCGTGCGTGGCGGTGGGGGAATCCGGCACCATCCTCCTCACCTCCGATGGCGGCGCGTCGTGGGCCACGCCGACGACGGGCGTGTCCTCGCTCCTGCGGGGAGTGGACTTCTCCGGGACGCTGGGATTCGCGGTCGGAAGCGGCGGCACCATCCTCCGCTCCACGGACTACGGAGTCAGCTGGGGTACGGTTGCGTCCGGTATCGCGACCGGACTCCGGGATGTCTCCGTGCTTTCGTCGACGGAAGTGTGGGCGGGTGGCGAACACGGCGCGCTCCTGTATTCCACCGACGGAGGAGACAGCTGGACGGTGGTCTCGCAGCCGACCACTTCTTCGACATTCCTCGATGTCGCGGCCACCGGGAGCGGAGCGTTCGCGGTGGGGTACTATGAGACCGCACTCCGCTCCGACGACCTGGGGGACACCTGGCAGAGCGTATCCGGGTTCACCGGGCACCTTCGGACGGTGGAGTTTCCGACGGCGACTCTGGGATGGGCGGGCGGGGGAATCAGCGGCGTGGCGCACCTCTTCCGTACGACCGACGGCGGCTTGAACTGGGACGAACCGGCGGTCGGCGACCCGCGCAATCTGCGCGACATCGGCTTTCGCAGCCCCACGCAGGGCTGGACTGTCGGCCATGTGCAGAGTGACTACTTCACGCGCGTACGCCGAACGACCGATGGCGGCACCGCGTGGAAGGACGCGACGGATATCTCGATGGCGTGGGGACAGGCGGGGCTTTTCGTCAACGATCTGACGGGCTTCGTCGCGGGAGAACGCCCGCCCGAGTACGGGGCACGCGGCAGGATCTGGCGCACGACCGACGGCGGCACCAGCTGGACTCTGGTGCACAATGAGACCGCCCATCAGAACATGCGATATGTGGACATGGCCGCGACCGACTCCGGGACGATCTTCGCGGCGGGGCTGGCATGGATCGTGCCGCCGCTTCGCGCGGTGGTTCTCCGGTCGACCGACGGCGGAGCGAACTGGCACACCGTGTACGACGCGGAGGGTTTCAGCGCGAACTGCCTCGCCACCCGCGGGGATGAACTCTGGCTGGGGTGCAGCCACGGACGAATCGTCTACAGTGCGGACGCCGGAGACACCTGGTCTGTGGAGAACAGTCCGACCACGGAGTCGATCGAGGGGATCGCGCTCTCCCCCGACGAGAGCATGGCGTACGCAGTCGGCGAGGAAGGGATCCGCCTCGTGCAGTCGTTCGGCGCGGTCGACGCTCCCGATGCGCCGCTCCCGGGGACGGGAGCGCTGGCCGTGACCGCCTGGCCCAATCCATCGTCGCGCGCGTCCTGGATTCGAGTCCGGGGTGCCGCGGGCGAAGGGTGCGTCGTGGATATCCATGATGTCCGGGGGCGCCGGGTCCACTCGCGATCCATTCCGGGAGAGCGCGAGACCTTCGACCTTCGCTGGGACGGCGCGGAGGGCGCCGGAGTCTACTTCGTGCGCGTGACGGACCGCTCCGGGCAGGTCGCCACGACGAAGATCACCGTGCTCGACCGCTGACGCGAACATCTCCCCCTGCGACAACGGGCCCCCGGGGAAACCCGGAGGCCCGTTTCACATCACCCCGGCACAGCACTCAGTCTTCCGGATCCATGAAGGGATACGGGAAGTCCTGCGGCCCGACAAACTGCTCCTTGATGGTTCGCGGCGTGACCCATCGGGAGAGGTTCAGCGAGCTGCCCGCCTTGTCGTTGGTACCGGAAGCGCGGCTGCCCCCGAAGGGTTGCTGCCCCACGACCGCACCCGTCGGCTTGTCGTTGATGTAGAAGTTGCCCGCCGCATGACGCAACCGGTCGGAGATGTCCGCAATCACCTTCCGGTCCCGCGCGAAGACGGCGCCGGTCAGTGCGTACGGAGAGGTTTCGTCGCAGAGTCGGAGCGCCCGGTCGAGACCGCCGTCCGGGTAGACATAAATCGTCAGCACGGGTCCGAAGATCTCTTCGCGAAGGAGCCGGAAGCCCGGATCCGTCGTCTGCACCACCGTCGGTTCGATGAACCACCCGTCGCGCCCGGAGCAGCCGCCTCCCGCCAGCACACGGGCGGATGCGGAACGCTTCGCCGTGCGGATGAAACCGGAGATGGTGCGGTAGGCGTTCTCGTCGATGACCGCCCCCATGAAGTTGCCGAAATCTTCCGGGTTCCCCATGCGGATCCGCCCAACCTGATCCAGCAGATTGTCCCGCATCTTCCGCCACATGCTGCGCGGGATGTACGCCCGGGAGGCGGCGCTGCACTTCTGCCCCTGATACTCGAAGGCGCCTCTCACGAGCGAGGTGGCAAGAACGGCGGGATCCGCAGACTCATGCGCGAAGACGAAGTCCTTCCCGCCCGTCTCCCCCACGATTCTCGGGTATCCGTGGTACCGCTCGATGTTCGTGCCGATCGTGCGCCAGATCCCGTGGAACACTTCGGTCGAGCCGGTGAAGTGAACTCCGGCCAGCGCGGGGTCCGCCAGCGCGGGATCTCCCACCTCGCCGCCGGAGCCGGGGACGAGATTGATCACGCCCGGGGGCAGCCCCGCTTCCTCGAAGAGACGCATGAGGAAGTGCGCGGAGTAGACCGCGGACGACGCGGGCTTCCAGACCACGGTGTTCCCCATGAGCGCGGGGGCCGTCGGGAGATTCCCGGCGATGGAGGTGAAGTTGAACGGCGTGACCGCAAAGACAAACCCCTCCAGCGGGCGGGACTCCACACGATTCCACACCCCCGGACCACTCACCGGCTGATCGGCGTGGATCTCCTGCATGAAGCTCACATTGAAGCGCAGGAAGTCGATCAGTTCGCAGGCGGCGTCGATCTCCGCCTGATGGCAGGTCTTGGACTGCCCGAGTACCGTCGCGGCGTTCAGAACCTGCCGCCACGGCCCCGCGAGGAGTTCCGCCGCTCGAAGGAAGATGGCCGCCCGGTCCTCGGGAGCCATTCGTGACCACTCCGGCCAGGCCTTTGCGGCGGCGGCGATGGCCCGGTCTACTTCCGCTTTCCCGGCCTTGTGGTACCGCCCGAGCGAGTGCCCGTGATCGTGGGGAACGCGGCAGGGCCCGAACCGGCCCGTGCGGACCTTTCGCCCCCCGATGACGAGCGGGATTTCGATCGTCCGCCTGCGAAGCTTCGTGATCTCTCTTTGGAGAGTGTCGCGCTCGGGAGTGCCCGGCGCGAAGGAAAGCACCGGCTCATTGACCGGTTCCGGTGCCAGATAGATCCCATTGGCCATGGTGAACCCTCAGTTTCCTCTTGGTGATCGACCGGCCCTTCCGGCCCGCCTGACAAGGTACTCCTCCGGAAGGCCTCGGAGGACCGCTCAGTACTTCCTGAGATAGGCATCCAGTTCCCAGGAGTGAACCTGCCTCTGATACTCCGAGATCTCCGCCCTCTTCGACTTCAGATAGTGCTCGATCGAGTGCTCGGCAAAGGCGGAACGGACGCATTCGTCCGCTTCCAGCGCGTCCACCGCGATACTGAGCGAGGCGGGGAGTTCGCGGATTCCGTGCTCCCGCCTCCACTCCTCGCCCTTGAGGTAGACATTCACCGCCACCGGGTCCGGGGCCGCAAGCCCCCGGTCGATGCCGTCGAGTCCCGCCACAAGAAGCGCGGTGGTGAGGAAGTACGGGTTGGCGGTGGGATCGGGCGAGCGGACTTCGATCCGCTTGGACTTCCCGGTGCCCTTGGGAATCCGGATCATCGGGCTGCGGTTGGCGAGGCTGTACGCGATGACGGTCGGCGCCTCGTAGCCGGGGATCAGCCGTTTGTAGCTGTTGATGAGCGGATTCGCGAACGCCGTGATCGCGGGCGCATGCGCCATGATCCCCGCCATGAACTGGAGCGCGACTTCCGAAAGGCCGTGCGTCCCGGACGGATCCGCGAAGAGATTCTCTCCGCCCTGCCAGATGGAGAGGTGCGTGTGCATCCCGTTTCCGTTGATGCCTTCCTTCGGCTTGGGCATGAAGGTGGCCTGCAGGCCGTAGTCCCGGGCGACGCTCTTGATGAGCGACTTGAACTTCATCAGGTGGTCCGCGGTCTGGAGAGCGTGCGCGAACCGGAAGTCGATCTCGTGCTGGCCGGCCGCCACTTCGTGATGCAGCGCCTCGATGTCGAAGCCGAGCTCCTGAAGCTGATCGGTGATCTCCCTGCGGACGAGCACTCCCCGATCGACCGGGTCTACATCGAAGTAGCCGCCCTCATCATGAGTGACGAGCTTGCCCTCCTCCAGCGCCTCCGCATCGAAAAGGAAGAACTCCGCCTCGCAGCCCGTCATGAGTTCCCAGTCGCGCTCTTCCTTCATGCGGGCAAGGAAACTCTTCAGATTGAGCCGGGGATCCCCCTCGAAGGGACGCGCGCCTTCCGCACCCTGCTTGTCGGTATATACATCGGAGAGAACGCGAAGAACGCTCCCGGTGCCGTCGGGGGAGTTTTCGTAGAACCGGGAACTCCAGTCGGGGTAAAGCGCCATGTCACTCTCGTCGATGCGGGCGAACCCGTCGATCGAAGAGCCGTCGAACATGAGCTCATTCGCGAAGGCCTTGTCGATCTCCCGAAGAGGAATCTCGATACACTTCGGCATTCCCAGAATATCGACGAACTGAAGCTGGACATACCGGACGCCGTGCGACTCACATTCCGCACGGATCTGATCGAGACTGTGAGACATCGTGGAATCGGTCATCCGAACGCTCCTGGTTCGTGGGGTCGCTTACCCTGCCCCGGGATGGACAGCGGACGGCGGGGATCCGATCGATCTCCCGGCCGACGGACACGCTTCCTGCGGGATCGTTACCACGGAATATCGACCTGCGCACCCGGATATTTAGCCTTGGAGTTCGCGCAACACCGGTCGGGGGCACTTGATGGATTGGCCGGAGAGGGGTTCAATGGGGGGAGCAGAGCAGCCGAAGGGCGCCGGAGCGCGCCCCAACCGGGAGGCGCAGGGTGTATATCCCGCTGGAACGAGATTCCCCGGTCCCTCTGGCGCGGCAGATCGCGTCGTATCTGGCGGAGCTCGTGCGACGGAAACACCTTGTGCCGGGCGCGAAACTTCCCGCGACCCGGGTACTGGCGCGCTCTCTGGGAGTCGCACGAACGACGGTGGACGCGGCCTATCGCGATCTTGCCGCACGACGCATGATCTCGGTGCGCCCCGGCCAGGGCGCGACCGTACGGAAACGACCGGCGAAGCCGACGGAACCCGGGCTGCCCTTTCGTCGGCCGCGCGGAAAGGACCCGCTGCCTCCGGATGCCTGGCTTCCAGCGAAGGACAGGCCGGGAGAGTCCTACGATTTCGCCGGGGACCTGCCCCGCCTCGCCACGCTCCCCTCCCGTCATATGAAGAGCCTCCACGCGGAAGCGCTGGCGACCAGTCGGGGGCCGCTCTTCGCGCCCGCGCCTCCGCTGGGAGAGTCCACACTGCGCGGCGCGGCCGCACACCGACTCGCACTGTGCGGAGTACTGCATGGAGCAGAGGAGGTCGCCATCGGGGCGGATCGCGCGGCCATCGTGGCTGCGGTGCTGGCCCTGTTCGCGGGGAGGCGCTCGCTGGTGGTGGCGGACGCCCCCCCGGACCCGGAGATCGCCAGGGCGGTGCTTGCGCGACCGTGCCGACTGCGCATCCTGCCTCCGGGAAGTTCGGCGGAGACGCTGGAGGAGGCGCTGGGCCGCACTCGACCGCGACTGCTTCTCGTCACCAGCGGACGGTCCCGCATTCCGGGATCGCTGCCGGACGCCGCCCGTCGGCGGGCACTGGTGGATCTTGCGAAGAAGCGCGGCCTTCCCGTGCTGGAGGATGTGACGGACCTCGACACGCTCCGGGAACCCGGAGCCCCCCCGCCCCTGGCGTCCATGGACTCCTCGGGGCGCGTGATGGCCCTGATCGACCTGTGCGACGAGGCGGGCGGCCGTTTCCATGCAGCAGCGATCGGGGCCCCCGCGCGGGTTCTCGACCGGCTGCGCGCGGATTCGCCCTCCCCCGCGCTGGACCGCCTCTCCCAGCGCGCGCTGGCACTCGCCATCGACACGCCCGCCCGGAACCGACTCCTGGACGCCACGCGGGAGCAGCGGCACCTCCTGGCCACCAGCGTCGCACGCACGATCCGGCGGAGAATGCCCTCGCTGGCGGGAGTGGCGTTCGCGTCCGCTTCCGATGCCGTGAGACTGGACCTCCCCGAGGGGGTCCCGTCGGCCCTTGTCCGCGACGCGGCCGCCCGGGCGGACATTCGCGTGCTCACCGAAGCGGACTGCGGACTCTCGCCGGAAGAGCCGGGATTCCTGCTTCTGGACCTTCTGAGGCACGACGAGGGGGATCTTCTCCTTGGCATCGCCCGGCTGGGGGAGATCGTGGAAAGTGTCGTTCGGAACCGGGATGCCGGGGGTGCTCTGGACGACCCCACCGCCAGTGGGTAGCTTTTAGAGAGCGTCTGTACCCCATCGTAGCCCCATCCTCAAACCGGAGAGCATTCATGAAGTTCGTCGGAACCGCTTTGACCGTCGGCATTCTGGTCGCGATGGTCGCCCTCCTGATCTCCCCCGCGTCTGCCTCAGCGGCGGAGGAGTTCGGGTTCGTGGGCGTCAAGAAGTGCAAGATGTGTCACAAGAAGGCCAGCGGCGGAAACCAGTACGGCAAGTGGCTGGAGACCGCGCACGCAAAGGCGTTTGAGACCCTTGCCACGGAAGAGGCCGCCGCGGAAGCCAAGGCACTCGGCATCGCGGATGCCCGGACGGCGCCGGAATGCCTGAAGTGCCACGCCACCGCGTTCCCGGTGATGGACAAGCTGGAGACGGAGAAGATCACGCTGGAGGAGGGCGTCTCCTGCGAGAGTTGCCACGGACCCGGGAAAGGCTACTACAAGAAGAAGGTCATGGCGGGCATCACCGACGGTACGGTGGAGGCCGCGTCGGTAGGCCTTCTGGCTCCGGACGAAGCGGTCTGCACGAAGTGCCATACGGCGGAAGGGAACTCCTTCTATCAGGAGTTCAAGTACGAGGAGCGCGTGAAGGAGGTTGCGCACCCCATCCCCGAGGTCGTGGCGGAATAGACCCGCTGCATACGCCGGGAATGGCGGGCAGGTGAGAGAGGGGCTGCTCTTCGGGGCGGCCCCTTACTTCAGGTATCCCAGTGCGCGCAGCCGCTCTTCCGTCACCGGATCGAACTGAGCGCTCGCTTCGGGCGCGCCGCCTTCTCTCGCAAGGTCAACCCGCGCACGGAGGCGGTCGCGCAGTTCGGCCAGCCGGTCCGGCTGCTCGCCCGCGAGATCCCTCAACTCCCCGGGATCGGTCATGAGGTGGTACAGCCGAACCTCTTCGCGATCGTCCAGACGGCTGACAATCACCTTCCACTCCCCGCGCCGAAGGGACCGCGCCCGGTAGTTCTTCCCGTAGAGAATCTCCGCGAAGACTTCGTCCTCCGAAGATGGCTCCGGCACATTCCCGGAAGATGCCGCCTCCAGCACGCTGCGAAGTGAGCGGCCGGACATACCGGCGGGAGTCTCCAGACCCGCAAGGTCCAGGAGCGTCGGCCCCACATCCAGCAGCCCGGCAGCCTGGTCGACCACAACGCCTTCCGGCACTCCCGGCCCGGCCAGCACGAGCGGCACGGCCAGGAGTTCCTCGTACAGCGACTGCCCGTGCCCCCAGCCGCCATGCTCGTGAAACTCTTCTCCGTGATCGCTGGTCACCGCGAGAAGCGTTCCGCGACCCGAGGCGGGGTGTGTGCGCAGTGTGTCGAACAGTCCGCCAAGCACACGGTCGAGGTAGGCGATTTCGGCGTCGTAGGCCAGGATCATTCCCTCGCGGGTCTCGTCGGGAACGCTCTGCGCGCGGGAGAACGGCAGAAAGAGCCCGACGGTCGACGGGTGCTCCGCAACCGGGGCCGGGCCGTCCCCGGCGAAGTCCGGCGCCTCCCCCTCCGGCACGCGATACGGCGCGTGCGGCTCCATGTAGTGCAGATACGCGAAGGAAGGCGCGCCGCTCAGTGAGCGCCGCCAGTCGAGAAAGGCCTCGGTCACATCCGGAGCCGACAGCGAGGTCGCCTCCGCCCCCGGTCCTCGCAGAACACGCTTCTCCATCCCGAGGAGGAGGCCGCTCCACAGCCGAACGCCCGGCAGGTTCCGGCCGCCTTCAGCCAGACGGAAGAGCGCGTAGCCGAGGCGCGTCTTGGAGGTGAACTCCTTCTCCAGCGCGTGGAAGACCTCCGCTCCCTGCGAGAACCCGAACTCTGCGGAGATGATCGGGTTGGAGCAGAACATCGCCGTGCGGTAACCGGCATCGCGGAACGCCTCGACCAGCGTGGGCAACCGCTCCGGGAGAACCGACCGCAGGTGTCCAACGCGGTGCCCCGATGGGTAACGGGATGTGAGCAACGATGCGACCGCCGGTTTGGTGTAGCAACTCGGGCTGGTGAAACGGGGGAAGCGGGCCCCCTCCGCCGCAAGCGCGTCGAGCGACGGGCTGGTCGTGCGGGCGTATCCCTCCGCGGAGAGGTGATCCCGCCGCAGCGTGTCCACGAGCACCAGGACGACATCCGGCGCATCGCCAGGAGCGGAACCGGATGGCGGCCCCGTGGCGGAAGGCCCGCCCTGCCACGAGAGCGCAGCCACGCACAAGAAGGAGCCAGCCAGCAGGAGGCTGCCGGGTGCGCTGGCAAGAATGCGCGCGAGGATCCCCCTTGACGCGAAGGAGTGCGTGAGGCCGCGCACGAGAAACAGCCCGGCCGCGATCGCCAGCACCGTGACGCCCGCATCCACCCCCAGCGACAGCGCACCGGTGTCTGACCCCAGATAGACGACATTGAGCTGAACGAGAACGAGAAACCAGGCGGGGAAGACGGCGAGGACGGCGCTGGTCGATGCGGCCAGGACCCGGGAAGAACGGAAGCGGCGGGCGGAATGTCCGGAATGAACGAGAAGCGCCGCCAGAATACCCAGCACCGCCCCCAAGAGCGCAAGGCAGGCTACCCAGTCCAATACCGCGACGGTCAGCAGACGCCGATCCAGAAACTCATTGCGCGAGAAGACCGCGTCAAGAACGCCAGCCACCACCCCAAACAGAATGCCCTGCAAGACTCCGTGTAGAATGAGCCGATGGCGGGTCACGCAAGAACACCCTTGGCCCACTCCGGCGTGGACGGAGGCGGCCCGGGATCGGGATTTTCGCCGCGAGCCAGCGCACGCAGGACTTCCAGGTTTCGCGCATCCTCCAGGAGTTCGCTTCCTTTCGGGGTCTCCAGAAGGAAGGGAACGCTCTGCAACTCCGGCGCGCGAAGAAGCGCGGCAAACCCGGCATTCCCGATCTCTCCGCACCCGATGTGCGCGTGACGATCGCGGCGGCTGGCGAAGGGCTTGAGCGAATCGTTGGCATGAATCGCACGGAGTGAGTCCAGTCCGCAAACGCGGTCGAACTCGGCCAGAGCTTCACGGACGGACTCTTCATCGCGAAGGTCGTAACCGGCGGTGAATGAGTGGCAGGTGTCGAAACAGAATGCAATCCGCGCGGGATCGGACACCCCTTCGCGAATGCTCGCCAGATGCTCGAAGCGCCAGCCGAGGGTCGATCCCTGCCCGGCCGTCGTCTCCAGGAGCACCGGGCACGCGAACCCTTCCGTGGCCGCAATCACGCGATCCAGGCCCCGCGCGATCCGAAGCAACCCCGCCTCCTCCCCGCTACCCACATGCGCCCCGGGATGAACGACGAGTCCGTTGAGTTTCAGCCGCTCGCAGCGCTCCAACTCATCCACGAGCGCCCGGATGGAGCGTTCCCACAGCGCGGAATCGGGGCTTCCAAGGTTGATCAGGTAGGACGCATGCGCGAAGACCGGGAGAATGCCGGACCGTGCGCGCTCTGCCGCAAAGTCCCGGACCTCCTCATCCCCGAGGGGCCGCCCCTTCCAGCGATTGGCGTTCTTCACGAAGATCTGGAGCGCGGTACACCCCACGCTTTCCGCGCGGGCAAACGCCGTGGGGGCACCTCCCGCAACCGACATGTGAGCGCCGAGAAGCATCGGCTCCCTCCCTTCGCGTGAATGTCTCCGGCAGGTGGGCCTCTCGTCAAGGGGTACAACCCAGGTGGACGAAAGCGACGCGGCGAGTTGTACCCGCGCCCGGAGAAGGGGGCCTGCGGCCCCTTCGCGATGGCTCTGCGGGCACGGCTCTTGCTGGGAACCGGGGCGCGGCTCTCCGATCAGAGGGGAGTCGCGGGTCGCGGCGGGATAACCGTCATTACGCGTCTTGGGACTCGCGCTCCTGGCCGGTGCCACCGTCGCGGCCATCTCCTTTGCTTCATCGCGAGGGTCTCCCCGGTGGTGGAGGTGGGTGGGGGGCGGGGGGTCCCCGGGTGGGCAGAAACCGGACAGGAACCGAGAAAGAGGAGGGAGCATGCCCGGGAACATCGTCCGTGCGCTTGTGGATCCGGGCCGCGCCTGCATCCGTGCCCACCGCTCGCACCACTCCCCCGCCCGATCGTGGGTCATGCTGACCGCGGTTCTCGCCGGACTCGGGTGGCTCTCCGTATCGGTCGCGGCACGCGTTGTCGAAACCCTCGCCGAAGCCGGACTCTCGTCGGCAGACGCGGAACGACTGGCTGCGTCGGTCGGCGGCCTCTATCGGGAGGCCATGGTCTTCGCTCCGCTGGCGAAGATCACCGACGGCGTCATCGCGGGGGGGCTCCTTGCCGGTGCCGCACGAACCCTCGGGCACCGCATCCGCATGATCGACGCTCAGCGGGTGGTCGCCCTGGCCGCGGCGCCGGAGGCAATCGGCGCGCTGGCAGACCTCGTCTCCGTATGGAGTGCAGGCCCGGAGTTTGCTCCGGATCTCACGCCGCTTCGCACGCCGTCCACCAGTCTCGCCGCACTCCTTCCGCCGGACCTGGGACTGCCCGTTCCGACTGGAGTGGGCCACCGACTGACGCTTGCCGCAGGATGGACCCTCTTGCTTCGGATAGCAGGCATGCGTGCCCTCACCGGCGCAGCGCCCGGCCGGGCGGCCGCGGTCACGCTGCCCGGCTGGATCCTCGGGCTGTTCCGGCCGGGCTGGTGGCCCGGCTAGTCCGATGGTGCTTCGCCGGAGGGTGCTCCCGGCTATTCACTCACTCCCGGCACCAGCAGCTCCTGCCCTTCGCGGATGAGGTTGGCATTGGGGAGATCGTTCGCTCGGATGAGATCCGCCGCCGTTACGCCGTACTTCCGCGCGATGGATTCCACCGTCTCTCCGGTCTGCACGGCGTGGAGCTGTCCATAGGTGAACGCACTCGACTCCAGCTTCTCCAGACGGGTCGCCAGAAGCGTGTTCTCACGCAGCACTTCCTCCACGATAGCCTCCAGACGCCTCCCGATTTCGGCCTGATCCTCCGCACGCTCCTTCGCCCGCTTGCGTTCCGTCTCGGCGATCACGCCCTCCACGCGACTGATCTGGCGGCCGATTTCGCCGTCCGCCTCTTCCGCTCGCCCGGCCGTTACTTGCAGACGCTCACCGATCACCGACGCAAACGCCTCCGCCTGATCCTCCGTGACGCCGAGCCGCGCGCGCAGCGCCTCATTCTCCGCACGCAACGCCTCCAGTTCCGCCTCGAACTGGAGGAGTTTCTCGTCATTCCAGGCATCCTGGCGACTGATGTCGGCCTCGACCGCCGCCAGTTGACTCCTGGTTGCCAGGCACCCGGGGAGGAGAAGGACTCCTCCCACAAGCACCGCAAGCCCCCGGCGAGTCATCACGATCCCGGCGCTTCGACGCGGAACTCAGCCCGACGGTTCAGTGCCCAGGACTCCTCGTCATGGCCCGGCGCGGCCGGGCGCTCCTCACCATAGGACAGCGTCTGGAAACGCTCCTTCCCGACCCCAAGCTCCGACAGATAGCGGACGGCAGACTGAGCACGCTGCTCACCGAGGGCGAGGTTGTACTCGTCCGTGCCGCGTTCATCGCAGTGCCCTTCCACCAGGACACTCCAGGCCGCATTCTCTCGCAGCAGGACCGCGATCTCCTCCAGCATCGGGCGAGCGGCCGCAGTAATGGCGTACTTGTTGAAGTCGAACAGAATCGGTCGAAGCACCGACGCGTGCTCCACATTCGGATCCACAAACACCGTGGTTTCTTCTCGCTCCGGCGGCTGCACTTCCTCCACCGTCTCCGTCTCCACAACCACCGGGGGTTCGGGCGGAACCACAGGATCCGTCTCCACTTCCGGTTTTCTCCAGCATCCGCCCAGAAGCACCGCCATGATTCCCACCGCACTCAGGATCGTGACAATCCCGTATGCTCGCATTCCCTTCCTGCGCGTCATCGTCCTTCCTCCTCCGTCCGCCGCAGAAGCGGCGACCAGTCCGGCGCCAGAAAACGGCCCACCCCCCGGGAGATCCGGATGGTCCGCCGTTCCTTCAGATGTGTGATCACCAGCTCCGTTCTCTCCCCCACCCGGCCAGCCGAGCGACTGTACAGCAGACTCCGGCCATCGGGCGACCAACTCGGATCCTCGCAGTCCCCGCCGGATGCGACCGTCTCCACTCTTCGCGTAGCGAGGTCCACGACGCGCACCTCAAACCCTCCTGATCGAAAGGAACTGTACGCGATCTTCCTCCCGTCAGGCGACCAGTCCGGAGAGGTGTTGTAGCTCCCGCGAAAGGTAACCCGACGCACTTCCCTTGTCTCCAGATCCAGCACATAGACCTGCGGCCCCCCGGACCGATCCGACACAAACGCGATCCTCCCCCCGTCCGGTGACCAGACCGGAGAGTTGTCCGTCGCGCGATGCCGGGTCAGACGACGGACCTTGCCGGTCTCGAGATCCATCCCATGGATCTCGGGGTTCCCGTCGCGGGAGATCGTCAGTACCAGTCTCCCGCCATCCGGAGAAAAATCTCCCTGCGCGTTCAACCCCTCGAAGTGAGCAACCCGCTCCCGCGATCCGGTGTCCAGATCCTGAATCCACACATCCGGCCAGCCGCTGGAGTACGAAGTGTAGGCACACCGTCCGCCATCCGGGGCCCATCGCGGACTAAGTTCCAGCGCCTCCTCCCCCGTCACCTCCTGCATGCCATGACCGTCCGCGTCCATTCGAACGATTCGTTTTCCCTTCCCGTCCGCCGGATCCCACTCGCACAGAATCTGCGTCCCCGCCATCCCCGGCTCTCCGGTCAACGCGGTGACCGCGTCGTCAGCGAAAGCGTGCAGATCCTGACGGGTCACCTCCCCGCTCACGAATCCTGCCCTCTCGAAGAGCAACGCCCCGGACGAAGCATCGCGAACGCGGCCGACCACATCCCCCGCGAGCGCGGCGAACTCCACAAACACTTCGGCACCGGCTCGTGACCAGTCGGGGATCATGGCGGAGGGCGGCTCCTCCGGGACGACCGGCGCAAACCAGACCGACAGCGCGAAATCGAACGCAAGAACCTCACGAGGAGTGGAACTCGGGGGGATCGATCCCAGCTCCGGGTACGACCCGATCCCGATGGCAATCCGACGATCGGCGCTCTTTTCCACATCGATGATCGGGGCACCGGTTTCCGCGCCTGCTGAAACCCCGGTCAGAACGCACGCGGCCGCGGCCGCTATCCGAAGCCCCATCCGGTCCTTCACGATCCGGCCACGGAGAACCGTATGCGGACAATCAGCCGGTCGCCCTCCCAGGAATCGGGAAGCGCGGGAAACGGCGAGGCGCGCGTCACGGCATCTCGGGCGCTTGCATCCAGCCCTGGAACTGCGGAGGCGGTCTCCACGCGCACCGACCCCACGCTGCCGTCTCGACCCAGCTCCAGGCGGACGACCACCGGCGCATTGCCGCCGGTGAAAAGTCCGCGCCCCGGCGGATTCCACGAGTCGGTGATTTTCGTTCGCAGGAGATTCAAGTACCACGCAAAGGGGAAGTCCGCCGCCTCAACCAGCGCGCTCGGAGACCCGACCGCCTCCATCGGTTCCGGGGCTTCCACCGCGTCGACCGTCTCCGCCGTGTCCGGGGCATCCGGCTGCGCGATTCTCTGACGCAGGCGTTCCGCAAGAGACGGCCCCTGCGTCTGATCCTGCGCGGCCCGCTGAAACTGCCGGGGGCGGCGATCCGGCGTCACGGGTGCAGCACGCACCGGCGTCACGGCTTCCCGGGCCGGTTCCGTATCCTCCGGAATGTCCGCCTCGTTCGCCTTTTCGCGCAGCGGGGACATGGAAGCCCTCTCGGGAACTTCCAGGCGCGCGATCTCCGGCGGTTCCATGTGGGGAAACGAGGCGACCAGCGTTACGGGAACCGCTTCCGCCCAGTCTCTCCGGAAGGGATCGGGGCGCGGCCCGAGAAGCACGAACCCCAGCAGGATTCCGTGCCCCACCACCGAGCAGACCCACCCGAACCTCACCGCACACCCCTTTCGGGTTCGGTGGCAAGGCTCACCTGGCGAAGACCCGCCCCACGCGCCCGATCGAGAATGTCCATGACCACACGGTACTCAACCTCTCCGTCCGCCTCCACCAGCACGGGAATGTCCGGGCTCGCGGCGGCTCTCGCGGCCAGCGCGGCGTCGAGATCCGCGGGCATGGTCGGGGCGCCGTCCAGGAAGATCTCTCCGCCGGGGCCAATCGAAACCCGCAGCCCGCTGTCCGGGCGTGCGGTCGAAGTGGCCGCGTCGGGAAGGTCTATCTCGATGCCCTGAACCAGAATGGGCGCCACAAGAATAAAGATGATGAGGAGCATCATCGTGACATCCACCAGAGAGGTCACATTGACTTCCGCAACGACGCCCTCCATCGACCGGCGCCGTTTCATCGCGCGCCTCGCGGATCGTGGCTGGCGAAAACAGGAGCGCCGTCGTCTTCAGCGGAATGGCCGGGCGAAGACCCGCGCGACGCCAGCGCGGCACCGTCCAGAAACTCCGGGATGAAACGATCCAGCTTGAGCTCCAGGAGACGCACCCGCCGATTGAGCAGGTTGTACGCAACGACCGCCGGGATCGCGACCGCCAGGCCCGCCACGGTGGTGATGAGCGCCTCCGCAACCCCGGGAGCCACCGCTGCGATTCCCGCGCTGCCTTCTGAACTCATCCCGCGAAACGCATTCATGATCCCCCACACCGTGCCGAACAGCCCGACAAATGGAGACGCGCTCGCAAGAACAGCCAGAACGGTGAGCCCCCTTTCCAACTCCGCGACAGACTCGGCTACTTCCGCGTCCAGCGTGGCTTCCACGCGATCCGCGCCGAGAGCGTCGTAGGCTCCGGCAATCTGCAACTGATTGCGATAGGCGGCGGCCCCGGCCTGATACACACGCGCAAGAGAGCCCTCGCGGCCTGCGTCCGAACTTCCCGAACGCAACCACTCCACCCCGGAGGCATGAAAGCGCTGGAGGAAAGCGGCAATCCCGTCCTCGGCGTGACGAAGCGCGCGGATCTTCGAAACGATCACCGCCCAGGAGTACCCGGACAGGAGTAGCAGACCGGCGAGAATCGTCTGCCCCACCGGACCGGATTTCATCAGTGTGGTAATGAACGGATGGTCCAATGCAGTCCCCTCCCCCTGTCCTGACGCCCCCGCCCCGCAATGCCTGAAGAAGCGGCGCGACCGTATCACGCCCGCCGCAGACCGACAAGTTCGCCCGAGGGGGCCGCCCATCCTACCCCGGTCCACCGTCCGGGTTCCCGCTGCTCCCTGTGCGTTCGGGAGACCCTTCCTCCCGATTCACCCGGCGTGCCGCAACAAACAGCCAGTCGGACAGCCGGTTCATGTAACCGAGAATCGCGGGGCGCACGCCGCCATCGTCTCCGGAGGACAGCCCGACCAGCGACCGCTCCGCGCGGCGACAAACCGTTCGCGACACATGCAACGCCGCCCCCGCCTTCCCTCCGCCTGGAAGCAGGAAGCCGGTCAGCTTCTCAAGTCCGCTCTCCATCGCGTCGATCGACGCCTCCAGCGCGGCAACCCGCTCGTCTCGCAACATCCTCCCGGCCTCCGCGCCCGGAGCCGCCACCTCCGCGCCGATTCCAAACAGGTCCTCCTGCACTCGATCCACTTCGTCCCGGAGATCGTGCCCCTCCGGCAGTTCGGCTAGAGCCGCACCCATCGATGCACTCAGTTCATCGAGGTCTCCACAGACCGAGATCCGCGGATCGTGCTTGCCTACGCGTCGTCCTCCGATGAGCGAGGTCTCCCCCGTGTCTCCGGTCCGGGTGTAGATTCGCAAGTCCATCCCTCCGGCATTTGGCCGCACGCCACGCCGCATCTGGTCGTGACGGCGCGGGTGCGCTATCCTCTGTCGTGTCCGCCAGCCTCCTGGAAGGGATCATGGAACGAAAACACACCCTCCTCCACGGAAAAACGATCCACGACGGCACCGCCATCGGCGCAGCCGAGATCCGCCTGGAGGATCCTTCCGTCGTTCCCTCGTTTGTGCTGGAGTCCGAGACGGATGTCGAAGCCGAAATCGTGCGGTTCCGGGAGGCGCTGGAGGCTGCGGATCAGGACGCCGAGGCGGATCTCGACTGGGCCAGGGGCATTCTCTCCCAGAACGAATCCGAGATCTTCGCGGCCCAGCGCATGATCCTCCGCGACCCGACGCTCCTGACCTCCGTGGAGACCGCCATCCGCGAAACCCGCACCAATGCGGCCCGAGCCGTCCGACACCGCTTCGATCAGATCCGCGTGAAACTGGAGCTTTCGTCCAGCGAGATCATCCGAAACCGAGTGATCGACATGACGGACGCGGAGCGGCTGATTCTCTCCCATCTGGGCGGCCGATCTCCCCGGGACCAGACCGACACCGAACCCGTGCGCGACAGCCGGGTCATCCTCGTCACGGACAACCCGCCGCCGAGCCTTCTCGCCCGGATGGACCCGGACCGCATCGCGGGAATCCTGTGCGAGCAGGGCGGGCAGATGGGCCATGTCGCGGTTCTCGCCCGCGCGCTGGACCTCCCCGCGCTCATTCAGGTGGAAGGCCTCCTGGCGCAGGTGCGCGACGGGGATCTGCTCATCATCGAGGCGGACGAAGCACAGGTCCTCATCAACCCGGCGGAAGAAGCGCTGGAGTCCGCAAGAGAGAACCTCCGCCGCCGGAGGCTCCTCGCGCCTCCCGCCCCGTCCGATCCACGCGGGCATCGCCGGACCGCCGACGGGCGCCGGATCTACCTTCTCGGAAACGCCGGTGCCCGGAGGGACATCCACAACGCGGCGCAGGTGGACGCGGACGGGATCGGGCTGTACCGCACGGAGTTCTTCTACCTCTCGCGGACGACCATCCCCACCGAAGCCGAACTGGTCGAAGAGTACTCGGACGCGGCGTGTGCCTTTACGCAGGACCCCGTGGACATCCGGCTTCTGGATCTCGGCAGCGACAAGCACCTCCCCGGAACGCGACTCCTCCACGAACGGAACCCGGCGCTCGGGCTTCGCTCCCTCCGCTTCCTTCAGGAGAACCCCGCGCTGCTTCGCACCCAGATCCGCGCCGTGCTTCAGGCCGCCGCCGACGGACCGGTGCGCCTTCTGCTCCCCATGGTCTCCGGCGTGGACGACATCCGACGCATCCGCTCGCTTGTCCACGACCTTCACGAGGACCTTCGCCGCGAAGGAATCCGCCACTCCCCGGACCTCCCCGTCGGGGCGATGATCGAACACCCCGCGGGCGTCGCGCTGGCACCGGAGATTTTCGCCGAGTCGGACTTTATCTCGATCGGGAGCAACGATCTCGCGCAGTACATCCTCGCGGTCGACCGGGATGCGGCCCACCTCGCGGCCTACTACGACCCCTGCCACCCGGCCGTGCTCCGGGCGCTGGCGCACCTGAGCGCGCTCTCCCTGGAGACAGGCACCCCGCTGTCGGTCTGCGGGGAGATCGCGGGAGACCCGTCTCTGACGGCGCTGCTCGTGGGACTGGGCGTGGAGAGGCTCTCGATGGCACCGCAGTGGATCCTCCCCGTGGGACTGGTGCTGGCCTCGGTGGACGCGGCCGAGTGGCGGACCGTGGCCGACCGCGCCGTCTCCCTGGCCACGACCCGCGAAATCCGCACCCTCATCCGAGAGGCGGAGTCCGGCTGACTCAAGAACTGCGGACGGGACGCCGAAAGGCGGTCGACGAAGCTGGCCCGCGTGACTCTGGGGTGCTAGTATGTTCCGTCTGTTTTCGGAACTTCGTGAATGCCCGCTTCCCTTCGGGGAAACGCCGTTCACCCGGAATCACGCACGGGATCTCTTCTCGAAAGGACCGACGGCAGGAATCGTCATGAAGACCACCGAGATGAGCCGGACCCGACTGAAGCGCCTGCTCCGCGCATTCGACGGCGCCAACAGAATACTCATCCTGACGCACGACTACCCGGACCCGGACTCCGTGGCCAGCGCACTTGCGCTTCGTCGCATACTGGAGAGGCGAACCCGCGCCGAGGTGGATATCGCCTACGGTGGAACGGTCGGCCGCGCGGAGAATCAAGCGCTGATCCGCGCCGTGCGCTCCGGTCTGAAACCGGTGGAAGAGGTGGACTTCTCGACCTATTGCGGCTTCGCGCTCGTCGACACGCAGCCCCGGAGCGGAAACAACTCGCTGCCGTCCGGACGCGTACCGCAAGTGGTCATCGACCACCACCCCATTCGCCGGGAGACTCGCCGCGCCGCCTTCCACGACATCCGCACCCGCTTCGGCGCCACGGCCACCATGATGCTGGAGTACCTTCGCGCCGCCCGCCTCCGGCTGGACCCGGACCTGGCCACCGCGCTCTTCTACGGAATCAAAGCGGAGACGCAAAGCCTCAGCCGGGAAGCCTCACGCAGGGACCGCGACGCCTATGTCGCGCTTTTCCCGCATGTGGACTTCCGCAAGATCTCCGACATCGAACACGCGGGCGTCTCCCGGGAGTACTTCGGGCTGATGGGACACGCGCTGTCTCACTCCGTCCTCTACGGGGATGTCTCCGTCACTTCGCTGGGGAAGATCTCCAACCCGGACTTCTGCGCCGAGTTCTGCGACATGATTCTGCGACTGGACTCCGTGCGCTGGGCGCTCTGCATGGGCCAGGTGAACGGCATGGTGGCCCTGTCGCTCCGAACCAGGGTCCGCTCCGGCCATGCGGGACGGACCATTGCCCGGGTGGTCGGCAAGGAAGGAAAGGCGGGCGGACACGGAATGATGGCGGGTGGGATCGCCCATCTGGATCGATTCACCCCCTCCACTTACGCCCGCGCACGAGATATCCTGACGCTCCGATTCCTGGAGAAAATGGACGCAATCGGAAGAAAACCCGAGGATCTCTTGACCCCATCCCTCTCAACCGATAGATCAGGGGTGTCGAAGAACAGGGCAAGGAAGCAAGTCGTCAAGAAACTGTCTGCCTCCTCCTCCCGGGGGGCGTGAGCCGTCAGCCTTTTCCCGGGAGACCGGGGGAACCATCGCCTTGCGGCGAGAGCGGAGCTATGAACCCGACAGCGAAGGACCCCGTGCAGAACGGAGTCGAAAGCGTCCAGCGTGTGATCATCCGGTTCGCCGGAGACTCCGGTGACGGAATGCAGGTCACCGGAAACCAGTTCACCAACACCTCCGCCATCCTCGGGAACGATGTCAGCACTTTCCCGGACTTCCCTTCCGAGATCCGCGCACCCGCGGGTTCGCTGGCTGGCGTGAGCGGCTTCCAGATCAGCTTTGCCAGCATGGACATTCATACTCCCGGTGATCAGCCGGATGCACTCGTCGCGATGAATCCCGCCGCGCTTCGCATGAACGTCCAGGACCTCAAGGTCAATGCCATCCTGATCATCAATACGGATCTCTTCACGCCGAAGAACATCCAGCTTGCCGGGTACGAGAAGAGCCCCCTGGATGACCACTCGCTGGACGGCTACCGAACCATCGAAGTTCCGCTTACGACGCTCACGCGGAAGGCGCTGGAGAAGCTGGACCTTCCCCGCAAGACCGTGGACCGATGCAAGAACTTCTTCGCACTGGGGATGATGTACTACCTCTACAATCAGTCATCCGACACCACGGTCGCCTGGCTGAAAAAGAAGTTCCAGAACCGCCCCGAACTGGCCGAGGCCAACCGCCTCGCGATCCAGGGCGGACGAGCCTACTGCGAGGCCACGCATGTCTTCCAGACCACTTATCGCGTGGAGAAGGCGGAGTTCCCTCCCGGGAAATACCGCAACATCAACGGCAATACGGCCATGGCGCTCGGACTGACCGCCGCCGGGCACCGCTCCCGGCTTCCCGTGTTTCTGTCCACTTATCCCATCACCCCCGCCAGCGACATCCTTCACGAGATGGCCAAGCACAAGCGCCATGGCGTGTTGACCATCCAGGTCGAAGATGAGATCGCAGCCATCTGCCAGGCGATCGGTGGAGCGTTCGCGGGGATGCTCGCGGTCACGACCACCAGCGGGCCGGGCATGGCGCTCAAGTCGGAAGCCATGGGGCTGGCTGTGATGGCGGAGCTCCCGCTTGTGATCGTGAACATCCAGCGAGGAGGTCCCTCCACGGGTCTCCCCACGAAAACGGAGCAGGCGGACCTGCTTCAGGCCGCCTACGGGCGGCACGGCGAGGCCCCCATCCCCATTATCAGCGCACGCTCTCCGGGGCATTGCTTCTGGGCAGCCATGGAGGGGGCGCGGATCGCCATCCAGTACATGACTCCGGTCATCATTCTCTCGGACGGATACCTCGCCAACGGCGCGGAGCCGTGGAAGATCCCCTCCCCGGACGAACTCCCGGGAATCCCCGTCAAGCTGCGAACAGACCCGGAGGGCTTCCGCCCCTTCGATCGGGACCCGGAATCGCTCGCACGGCCCTGGGCCATTCCCGGCACGCCGGGCCTGGAACATCGGATCGGAGGCCTGGAAAAGGAGGACGGGAGCGGCAATGTCAGCCACGACCCCGCCAACCACCAGAAGATGGTCCAGCTGCGCGCCGAGAAGGTCGCCCGGATCCAGGATTCCATCCCCGACGCCGAAGTGGTCGGGGACCGCACCGGCAAACTCCTGATTGTCAGTTGGGGGAGCACCTACGGAGCCATCTGCGGCGCGCTGCGGCGCGGCGCGGAAAACGGTCTTCAAGTGTCCCATGTTCATGTGGACTACCTGTTCCCCTTCCCGAAGAATCTGGAGGAACTCCTGAAGGGGTTTGACAAGATCCTGGTCCCGGAACTGAACCTCGGCCAGTTGGCGCACATGCTGCGAGCGGAGTTCCTCATCGATGTGAAACAGTACAACAAGGTCCAGGGCAAACCGTTCAAGAGTTCGGAGATCCTGGATGCAATCCACCGCACGCTGGAGGACGGGGAATGACCGACCAGGCCAACGGGAGCGCTCCCCTCGTCAAGAAGGACTTCGTCAGCAATCAGGCCATCCGATGGTGTCCGGGCTGCGGAGACTATTCCATTCTCTCGGCGGTACAGAACATCCTTCCGACGCTCGGGATTCCCCGGGAGGACTTCGTCTTCGTGTCGGGCATCGGATGTTCCAGCCGGTTTCCGTACTACCTGAAGACCTACGGTTTCCACGGCATTCATGGCCGTGCGGCCGCCATCGCCAGTGGTGTGAAGATTGCCAACCCGAATCTGTCCGTATGGGTCGCGTCCGGAGACGGAGACTCGCTTGCCATCGGAGGGAATCACCTCATCCATACGCTCCGGCGCAATGTCGACATCAACATCTTGATGTTCAACAACCGAATCTACGGGCTCACCAAGGGCCAGTACTCCCCCACTTCGGAGTACGGCAAGCGCACGCGGTCCTCGCCCTACGGCACCGTGGACCCTCCGTTCAATCCGATCCTGCTGGCGCTTGGGTCGGGAGCCACTTTCGTCGCCCGCACCACCGATGTCTCAGGGCAGCATCTCAAGGAGACGCTCGCGCGGGCTCAGGCTCACCGCGGAACCTCCTTCGTGGAGATTTACCAGAACTGCAACATCTTCAACAACGGCGCCTTCAAGAGCATCACGGAGAGAGCCCACCGCAAGGACACGCAGGTGGAGCTCGCCCATGGGAAGCCGCTCGTGTTCGGCTCGGAAGAGAACAAGGGTCTTCGCTTCCAGTCCCGGGACCTTGAAATCGTCGACATTCCTGAAAGCGGAAACCAGACGGACGGCCTCTTCGTCCACGACGAAAAGGCCCCTTCTGTGGCCATGGCGTCTATGCTTGCGTCATTGCAACCCCCGGATTTCCCGCTTCCCATCGGCGTGTTCCGAGCCGTGGAGGCCCCCACCTTCGATGCGGCCATGGCGGACCAGATCGCCACGGTCACTGCGGCCGAAGGGCCGGGGAAGCTGGAAGACCTTCTTGAGCAAGGGGATGTCTGGGAGATCTAACTGGTTTGGGTGTCGGGCTGCGCTCTGCTGCGGCTTCGCCGGAGGGAGGGCGAAACGCCCGCAATCACCGACCGATCCCCCCAAAGCGGCCGCAGGATTCCGGTGAAGAGCCGGTGCGGTCCGGCCGATGCTACTAGTGTCCCGCAGACCGGCGGGCCGGGAGGGGAACGATGAGTGCATCCCAGGAAGAGCGGCGCTTTTCAATCCGGGAAGCCGAACAGGCCCTCCCTCTTGTGCGATCCATTGCGCGCGATGCAGCGGACAAGTGGAAGGAACTGATCAGAGTCCGCGAGGAGTTCGGCAACTCTTCGCCGGAACACGACCGTCTCACGCGTGAACTCTCGGACCTGGATGCGGAACTCAAGACACTCGGCTGCCACCTGAAGGACTTCGAGAGCGGACTCGTCGAGTTCCCCGGCCGGCACCGCAGGCGCGACATTCAGTTCTCATGGATGCCTGACGAGGAGGGCATCCGCTTCTTCGTGGAACCGGGATCCAACATTCGCCTCGATATCTTCTCCGAGCAGGCCCGCTAGCAGGCTCCGCGCCGAATCAGCGAACGCGCACGACCTTCTCGGACTCCACGCCTTCCCGGGTTTCCAGCCGCACGAAGTAGACACCCGGAACCGCCTGTCGCCCTTGGTCATCCCGCCCGTCCCAGCGAACGCGATGCACTCCCGAAGCCAGGCGCTCGGCGGAGAGAAGCCGCGCGACTCGACGCCCCGAGACATCGTGGACGACCAGTTCCACGGCATCGGATGCGGGGAGTTCAAACGAAAAGTCCACGCTCGAACGGAACGGACTCGGCACTGGAGCGCGAAGCAGAGACTCTGAGTCCGTCGCGGCAGACGGGATTCCCGCCGAAGTCGCGGTGGAGAGAATCTCTACATCGTCGAGTCCGGCTTCCACATAGGTGTCGCTACCTGGGTCCTCCGCCGAGAACCGGAGACGCATGGAGTCCGTCAGGGTGATCACCCCGTCCAGCGAGATGCTCACCGCGGCCCAGCTGTCCGTTCCCGTGTTCACCGTCTCCAGATTCGTCCAGGTGGCGCCGCCGTCGTTGCTGATCTCCGCCCGGAACGGATCCGATGCGGGAGTGGGCGCCCGATTCGAAAACCAGCGCTGGTAGTTCAGCATGAGTGACCCCAGCCCGGTCGCATCAAACACGGGGGAGAGCACGGAGGTGCGCCCGGTATCCACATCCGAAGTCCCGACATAGGCCCCCATCACATGGCGTTCCGTGATGTAGGCGTATCCGGTCCCGGCCTGGGTTGCGTCCTCTTCGGGACCGACGATACCCAGGAAGTAGCTGCCGAGAGGAATCCGCCGTTCCCAGAATCCGTCCGTTGCGTCATCGGCGGGGTCTCCCACCGTCCAGCCCTGATCGACTTCGAAGTCGTCCTGGAATCCCGAGGCCAGTTCCGCGAACACATCCGTCACGGTCCCCTCGGTGACCGCTGCGGGAATCTCCGTCACCGCCAGCCCGAAGCGCGCCACGCGAAGCCCCCAGGTCTGTCCCACCGGAAGACCCGGCACGAGAATCTCCCCGGCGGCGTCCGACACCAGTCCGTGAACGGGGGTCCCCGGGATATCCATCAGCACCCCTTCCGCAGGGGCGCCGCGGTATGTCAGGTGAAGCCGCGCCGCCCCGTTCGGGGACGCGCTCAGCAGTACATCGTGGGTCACCTGCGAGTGCCCGGGCATGGCCACAACGGTCGTGTCCGGTACATAACCGAACCGCGTGGTGATCACCGTGTAGCTCCCTCCGGAGACCGCGCCGGCATAGGTGCCCGCCCCTCCGGTAGAGAGTGTGAGCCCGTCCTCCAGGAGGGTTACCGTCGCGCTGTCCAGAACGGCCATCGTTCCCGCGTCACGCACGACCCCGGAAATGTCCGCGGCAAAGTCCCCGACGAACTCAAAGATGAACAGTCCGTTCTGGCGATCCGACGCGTACACGATGTTGTCGTCCCGGAAGCAGTAGATGCCCCAGTCACCATTGAACCCGCTGGGCCTTGTGGAGGTGTCGAAGTACCCCACTTCCACGGGAGCGGTCGGGTTCGTGACATCCACGATTCGGGCTCCGCGCGTGTAGTAGGAGATGTACGCCATGTCGTCACGGAGCAGAGCATTGTGGATGATCCCGTTGGGGTCCGGCTCCCACTCTCCGGCAAGCGAGATGTTCGAGAAGTTGGAGATGTCCCAGATCTTCAGGTGCCCCCCGCCGACTTCATCCGTGGTGATGCAGTGCGACTCATCCGCGGTCGGCCACCCGTTGTGTGTGAATCCGTCCGGATAGAAATGCGAAGCAATGGTCACCGGCTGGGATGGATTCGTCACATCAATGATCCGAAGCGCGCCCGAGTAGATGTTCCCGGCATAAGCTCGACCGTTCCCGACATACAGATCGTGGATGTAGTACTGACTGAAGAAGTCCAGCTCTACCGGATTCTCGGGGTCCGCAAGCGACAGAATGTGCATCCCCCCGCCCGGGGCCGCCCCGCAGCAATAGGCGACGCCCTCGGGTTCGTCGATCCAGATGTTGTGCGCGGTGGTCATTCCGGCCGCCGTGTAGGTGGTGACATAGACGGGGTTCAGCGGATCCGAGAGATCCACAATCTGCATGCCCGTCCCCGCGCCCGATCCTTCCGTGACGATGTACGCATAGTTGAGGTATGTCTTGATGTCTCGCCAGACGGAACTGGGACCGGCCAGGTCGAAGATCTCGACCGGGTTGTCCGGGTCCGTCGCGTTCACGAAGGCCGTTCCCAGATCGTAGCCATAGATGGCCAGTTCCGTTCCGTCCGGGGCCGTGTACCCCCAGCAGTCATTCACGCCGGGGTGGACATTCTGATGGCTGCGAAGGACGGTGTTGTAGGTATCCCACGCGAACGAGGGACACGGCGCAAGGCAAGACAGGGCGACCGCCAGAGCGGCAAGAGAGATGTTCCGATGCATACTGGGTTCCTCAGGATGGCTGCGATTTCCGGGATTGCGTACAAGGATGTCCATAATAGCACGATCGGAGCCTGAAATCCTCAAGGAATGCGCCTGATGCCCCCGACCGCAGCACTCCTCCTCGTTTCCTTCCTCTGGGGCGCCACCTTCGTGGCGGTCAAGGCCTCTCTGGACCATGCGTCGCCACTGCTGTTCGTGGGAATGCGGTTTGCGCTGGCCACGCTGGCCACGCTGCCACTCCTGCGTCACCGGGGCCCCGAAGTCCGGGCGGCGCTTGTTCGCGGCATCGGGCTGGGCGTGGTCCTCGCCGGAGGCTACTGCACCCAGACGCTGGGGCTGGCCGTCACCACGCCGGCCCGGTCGGCATTCATCACCGGACTTTCCGTCGCACTGGTTCCAGTCTGGTCAATGCTCCTCACCGGCCGGAAACCCCGCCCCCTCTCCATGGCGGGACTGGCACTTGCCGTACCCGGGCTCTGGATTCTCACCGCCCCGGAGGCTGGTTCATGGAACCGGGGAGACTCCTGGACGATCGCCTGCGCGTTCTTCTTCGGGCTTCATGTCGCGCTTCTGGGGAAGTACGGCCGCGACTACGACCGCGCCGGGCTTCTCGTCTCGCAGTTGGGGGTCACCGCGGCTCTCGCGCTCCTCTTGTCCCCGCTTGTCGAGACTCCCCGCATGGAACCCGTCCCCGTGCTGCTGACGGGGCTGGCAACCACCGCGATTCTCGCCACCGCCTGCGTGGTCTGGCTCCAACTCCGCTACCAGCCGAAGGTGGAGCCGACCCGCGCCGCACTGGTCTACGCCACGGAGCCGCTCTTCGCGGCGGGGTTCTCGTGGGTGCTCCTCGGCGAGACGCTGACGCCCACCGCGTGGCTCGGCGGAATCATCATTCTCGGCGGCATGGTGCTCTCCGAAGCGGGCGCTCTCAGCCCCTCTTCCCGGACAGTACCTCCACGATCAGCGGGACCGCCCAGTCGATCTCCTCCGGCGTAATGCAAAGCGGCGGCGCGATCCTCACCACCTGCTCATGCGTCTCCTTCGCGAGAATACCGCGCTCTTTCAGCGCCTCGCAGTAGGGACGCGCGCTTCCGGCCGTCTCCTTCACCTCGATCGCGATCCAAAGCCCCACTCCGCGGATCTCTTCCACCACCTCCGACGGGACCTCGGCCAGCCGCTCCATGAGGTACGCGCCCATCTCCCGCGAGTTTTCCACGAGGTTCTCTTCGCGAAGCACGGCCAGCGCCTCCCGGGCAACCGCGCAGCCAAGCGGATTCCCGCCGAAAGTCGATCCGTGATCCCCCGGCCGGAAGACCCCCATGGCTTCGCTGTCCGCCAGCACCGCGCTCACCGGGTAGAAGCCGCCGGAGAGCGCCTTCCCGACAATCAACGCGTCCGGCCGGATCCCGGCGTGCTCGTGCGCGAACAGCTTCCCGGTCCGTCCCAGTCCGCTCTGGATCTCGTCGGCAATCAGAAGCACCCTGTGTTGCGTGCAAAGCTCCCGCACACGCTTCAGGTATCCGTCCGGCGGAATGATGATCCCCGCCTCGCCCTGAATGGGCTCCACAAGGAACGCCGCCGTCCGCGGAGTGATCGCCGCCTCCAGTGCGTCCGCATCTCCGAACGGAACCACCGGGAAGCCGGGCGTCAATGGCCCGAAGCCCTCGCGGTACTGCTCATCCGTGGAGAAACTGATCACGGTAGTCGTCCTCCCGTGGAAGTTCCCCTCGGCCACGATGATCTCCGCCTGATCACGCTCCACACCCTTGACCTCGTACGCCCACTTCCGCGCCATCTTGACGGCGGTCTCCACCGCTTCGGCGCCGGTGTTCATGAGCAGCACCTTCTCGAACCCGGCCACCTCGCAGAGTTCCTGACAAAGCGGACCAAACTGGTCGTTGTGGAAGGCACGCGAAGTCAGCGTGACACGCTCCGCCTGAGACCGGAGCACCTCGAGAATCCGCGGATGACAGTGTCCCTGATTCACCGCCGAATACGCCGCAAGCATGTCCAGATACCGACGGCCTTCCGGGTCCCAGACCCAGACGCCCTCCGCGCGTTCAATCACGATCGGAAGAGGGTGGTAGTTGGTGGCGGAGAACTGGTCTGCAAGATCAATGAATCGGTCAGTGGATCCGGTGGTCATGAGTGACCCTCCTACGAACAAAGCCCGCGCGCATTCGCCCGGCATTCCCGGGCGGAGCGCAAGATATCAGACAGACCGGGCCGGGGAAAGCGGAAGCACATCCCACCGAGGCGACACCCGTTGCCTTCCCCTGCCCTCACGCGTACCATGGGCGGTCCTGGAATCAGCGAGGAGGGAGTCGTGGCAAGTCCTGCCGGAGTGTTCGTTCACGCGCGCGGTCTCTGCGATTCAGACACCGTGGGAGAAGGCACCCGCATCTGGGCCTTCGCCCATGTTCTCCCGGGAGCCGTCGTCGGCCGGGAGTGCAACATCGGAGAGTGCAGCTTCGTCGAGGGAGGTGGCGTCCTCGGAGACTTCTGTACGGTGAAAAACGGAGTCGCGGTGTGGGACAAGGTCACCTGCGAAGACTATGTCTTCCTCGGACCCAACGCGTGCTTCACAAACGACTTCCTCCCGAGATCCGCATTCAAGAAAGACCCGGAAACGGAGTTCCGATCCACGCTGATCCGAACGGGAGCCACCATCGGCGCCAACGCCACCATCGTCTGCGGCATCACGATCGGCCTGCACGCCATGATCGGCGCCGGCGCCGTCGTAACGAAGGATGTCCCGGACTTCGCGCTGGTGTACGGAAGCCCCGCCCGGCATCACGGCTGGGTCGGACGGTACGGAGAGAGCATCTCCTTCGATGATCAGGGACGCGCGGAATGCCCTCGCACCGGAGACATCTACCGACTCGCGGAGGGGATCGTCACGCTCGAGCAGGAGGGAAGTCCTCCGGATGGAGAGTCCGCATGACCGCCTCGAAAACCCCGGACAGGAATCTCACGCACTTCCTTCCCGGTGACGACGCCGCGCAACCCGGCCTGTCCCGGTATGCGGACCGCGTAGAGGGCTCCACCATCCTTCGGATCGCCGCCGAAATCCGCGCGATGCAGGGGCGTGGAGAGCAGGTGCTCAACCTCACGGTCGGGGATTTCCGGCCGGATCAGTTCCCGGTTCCTGAAGCTCTGGTGGACTACATCGTAGAGGCACTGCACGACGGGGAAACCAACTACCCACCCGTCGACGGCGTTCCGGAACTCCGGGAGCAGATCCGTGTGCTCAACCGGGACGATCTGGGACTGGAGTACCCCATGGAGAGCGTGCTCGTGGCCGGAGGCGCGCGCCCCCTCATCTATTCCACCTACATGGCGGTGGTGGACCCGGAGGACTGCGTGCTGTATCCCGTTCCCTCGTGGAACAACCACCACTACGCCTATCTCTCCGGCGCAAACGCCACGGCGCTTCCCGTCTCTCCAGACCGGAACTTCCATCTGGACGCGGAAGCCATCGAACCGTGGATTCAGCGCGCACGCCTCCTGTGTCTGAACTCGCCGCTGAACCCGACGGGCACCTGCATTTCGGAAAGCGCGCTCGGCGGGATCTCCGAGGCCATCGTACGGGAGAACTCCCGGCGGGAGGCCATCGGGCAGCGTCCGCTTTATGTGGTCTACGATCAGGTATACCGCACGCTGACCTATGGAGACTCCAGACACCACACACCCGTGGGGCTGGTCCCGGAGATGGCGCCCTACACGGTCCTGGTGGACGCGGTGAGCAAGGCCATGAGCGGCACCGGGCTGCGCGTGGGGTGGGCTGCCGGACCGCCGCATCTCATTGCGAAGATGCGGGAAATGGCCGGGCACTACGGGGCCTGGGCGCCGCGCGCGGAACAAGTGGCCACGGCTCGCTTCCTGAAAGACCGCACCGCGCTCTCCGCGCACCGGGTCTCCTTCATCGGTCAACTGCACGACCGTCTGGATCGCATCCACCTGGCGCTGGGCGACATGGCCACCGCCGGATGTCCCGTGGAGCACATCCCGCCGCAGGGAGCCATCTACCTCTCCGTGCGATTCGACTTGGTCGGAAAGCGGGTGGCGGGCCGCGACATCCGGACCAACGAAGACATCCGCCGACTTCTGCTGGAGGAGGCCGGGCTGGGTGTTCTTCCCTTCCAGGCTTTCGGGATGGAGGGAGACACCGGCTGGATGAGGATTTCCGTCGGCGCGGTCAGCCCTTCGGAGATCGATGCGGGCATGGTGCGTCTGAGAGATGTGCTGACCAGGGTGGAGTAGCCCACCGGGTGCTTCCGCACAGACAGAACGAAGAAAGGGCGGCCGGGTTTCCCCTGACCGCCCTCTTCTCATGGTGCCCGGGGCGGGACTCGAACCCGCAAGGGTTGCCCCACACGGCCCTCAACCGTGCGTGTTTACCAGTTTCACCACCCG
The DNA here is from genome assembly GCA_030747075.1 of Gemmatimonadota bacterium. Lineage (NCBI taxonomy): Bacteria > Pseudomonadati > Gemmatimonadota > Gemmatimonadota bacterium. The sequence continues at coordinate 53,113 of JASLLL010000006.1, read as the reverse complement.
GGCACTCGGATCAGACTCTACTCTCCGCCCGCACTCTCTCCCCCGTCGGTGGAGGCGGGTTCTCCCGCGCCGCTCCCCGCACCCGGCGCCGGAAACGAGGGTGCCACCGGGGTTCCTGTGCCATCGCCTCCCAGAGGCGCGCCCGTGGCGGGTGCCGCTACCGGAGCGTTCTGAGCCGCCTCCCGGGCGACGATGCTCTCCGGCCCGTCTCCTCCCCCGATACCGATCAGCGTCAGCACCAGGGAGGTCACCATAAACGAGGCCCCCAGGATGGTCGTGGCCTTCGACAGGAATGTGGCCGCGCCTCGTCCACCAAACACCGTGGCCTCCGCGCCACCGCCGAATGCGCTCCCCCCCGCGAGCCCCGTGCCCTTGGAGGACTGGAGAAGCACGGCGAGAATCAGGCCGAGACAGACAATCACATGAACTCCGAGAATCACTCCGTACATGCCGCACCCACGATGGTAGTGAAGTCGCTGGCCCGGAGGGCCGCCCCCCCGATCAGGCCTCCGTCAATGTCCTGCCGGGACAGAAGGTCCGCGGCGTTGTCCGGCTTCATGCTCCCTCCGTAGAGGATGCGAACGGAGCCCGCGGGCTCTTCGCCGAACAATGTTTCAACCTCTGCGCGAATCCGCGCATGCACCTCCTGAGCCTCTTCCGGCGTGGCCGTCTTCCCTGTACCGATGGCCCAGACCGGCTCGTAAGCGAGGATCAACCTCCCGACCTCCGGGGCCGGCAGACCTTCCAGCGCCCCGCGCACCTGGCCCAGCACCACCTCTGCGGTGCGGCCTGATTCGCGTTCCTCCAGGGTCTCTCCCACGCAAACGATGGGGACGAGGCCCGCTCCACGAGCCGACTCCAGCTTTTCCCGGACACCCGAATCGGTCTCTCCGAAGAGCTGGCGACGCTCCGAGTGGCCGAGTATCACGAAATCGCAGCCGAGGTCAACCAGCATCGGCGCGGAGACCTCTCCAGTGTACGCCCCGGACGGGGCGGAATGGGCGTTCTGGGCGCCCATACGCACCCCGGACCCTCCCAGCACCTCCCCCACCGCCGCCAGTGCCGTGAACGGCGGGCATACCACCACATCCACGCCCCCGGCCCCGCCGCGAAGCGAGTTCACGATCTCCCGCGCGAGCGCCCGGGCCTCTCCCGTCGTCTTGTGCATCTTCCAGTTCCCGCATACGAATGGCGTTCTCAAGAGTTCACCTCCGTCAGGGCCGCCACGCCGGGAAGGAGTTTCCCCTCCAGGAACTCAAGGGACGCACCGCCTCCCGTCGATACATGGCTCACTCGATCCGCGCACGCGGCCTTCGCAATGGCGGCGGCGGAGTCTCCCCCGCCGATGATCGTGGTCGCTCCGAGGTCCGTCGCCTCGGCCATGGCACGCGCAATGCCCAGCGTTCCCTCTGCAAACCGATCCATCTCAAAAACACCCATGGGCCCGTTCCAGAGGACGGTTCGCGCGCCGAGAATCACCTTGCGGTACTCCGCCACGGTTTCCGGGCCGACATCCAGCATCCAGCGATCCACGGGGATCTCGCCCACGGGGACGACCGACGCATCCGCATCGGCATCAAACGCCGAAGCCACCACGCCGTCCACAGGAAGCCGAAGGTCCCGGCCGTTCTCCGAGGCCCGTGCGAGAAGCCCCTTCGCCAGCCCGATCCGGTCCTCCTCCACGAGGCTGTTCCCCGTCTCCAGCCCGAGCGCCCGGAAGAAGGTCCCGGCCATCGCCCCGCCAATGAGAATGGAGTCCATCCGATCCAGCAGGTTCTCCAGCACATCCATCTTCCCGCTGATCTTCGCGCCCCCGAGAATGGCCACGCACGGCCGCTCCGGGTCCGTCACGGCGCCTCCCAGAAACGCCAGCTCCTTCTCCAGCAGAAACCCCGCCGCCGCCTGTTCAAAGTGCGCGGCCGCGCCTGCCGTGGAAGCGTGTGCGCGATGCGCGGTCCCAAACGCATCACTCACGAACAGATCCGCCAGCGCGGCGAGACCCTTCGCAAAGGACTCCTCGTTGGCGGTCTCCTCTGCGTGGAATCGCAGGTTCTCCAGCAGGAGCACCTCCCCGTCGCCCAGTTCGGCGGCCAGCCGCATCACCTCCGGCCCGACGCAATCCGGCGCCATCGCGACCGGCATCCCCAGTTCCCGCGACAACTCCCCGGCCACCGGCGCAAGGCTCAGGTCCGGCACGACACGGCCTTTCGGGCGACCCAGATGCGACATCAGGATGACCCGCGCCCCGGCCTCTGTCAGGTGGCGGATGGTGGGCAGGCTGGCCCGAATCCTCGTCCCGTCCGCCACCGCTCCGTGCGCGAGCGGCACATTCAGGTCGCATCGGACGAGCACCCGCTTCCCGGAAGCGTTCAGATCCCGGACGGACAGCCGACGAGCAGAGGAGGACACCATGTCAGCCGGAAATCCCCTTCGCCATGCGCAGCGTCATTTCCGCCAGACGATTGGAGTAGCCCCACTCGTTGTCGTACCAGCTCACCACCTTCACCAGCGTTCCCCCGATCACCGTCGTGCACATGGAATCGAAGATGGAGCTGTGCGGATTCCCAATGATGTCCACCGAGACAAGCGGCTCGTCGGAATACTCCAGCACCCCGCGAAGCTCTCCTTCGGCAGCGGACTTCATGGCCTCGTTGATTTCCTCTGCGGTGGTTTCGCGCGAAAGCACCGCCGTGAGGTCCACCACCGAACCGTTCGGTACCGGAACGCGAATGGCCATGCCCGTCAGCTTTCCTTCCAGCTCCGGAAGCGCCTTGGACACCGCAGCCGCCGCGCCGGTCGTGGTGGGAATCATGCTGACCGCAGCGGCACGCGCACGACGCAGGTCCTTGTGGGGAAAGTCCAGGATCCGCTGGTCGTTGGTGTACGCGTGGATCGTCGTCATGAGGCCGTGCTCAATCCCCCAGGTCTCGTGGAGCACCTTCGCGACGGGAGCCAGGCAGTTGGTGGTGCAACTGGCGGTCGAGACCACTTCGTGGCCAGCCGGATCCACCATGTCATCGTTCACGCCGATCACGACCATCACATCCGCGTCCTTCGACGGCGCGGAGATCACCACCTTCTTCGCGCCGGCCTTCAGGTGCAGCGCGGCCTTCTCGCGGGCGGTGAAAAGCCCCGTGCTCTCCGCCACGACATCCACACCGAGCTCTCCCCAGGGGAGCTTCCCCGGATCCCGCTCCGACAGAACGCGCAGCAGGCGACCCTCGACTTCGATGCCCCCGTCCACCACTTTGACATCCTTGCCGAGACGACCGTGGACCGAGTCGTACTTGAGCAGGTGCGCCAGAGTCGCGGAGTCCGTCAGATCATTCGCGGCGACGATTTCGACATCCGGGTTGGACATCAGGACGCGATAGAAGTTTCGGCCGATGCGACCGAACCCGTTGATTCCGATCCTGACTGGCATGTGAAGTTCCTCCCGGGGCGCAGCCCCGTCCGACCCGGCCCGAAGGGCCCGGAAACTGTGAAGACCGGGCCGACCGCGTGCGCGAGGGCGACCCATTCAAAAGGCGATTGAGGTTACTTCCTGACCCCGCGGGGGTCAAGAACGGGAGTCGCTCGAAGCGATGCACCTTCCGGGAATCGTGCCCGCGCTCTCCAGAAGCTGAAGGGACTCGTCCGCGAAGGTGTCGACGGCCGTTCCTTCAACCGAGACCACGCCAACCACCCGACCGTCATGTCGAAGTGGCGCGGCCGCACTGAACGGAGCCGGACCTCCCCCGGTCGCGGCGGGAGCCAGCACGATGGCGTGATCCTCCGCCGCCGCCCACCCCACCAGCCCCGTTCCGACCGGAGCCGACACGGATCCCTCGGGAACCGCCGAAATCCCGGCCGCCGCCCGCAGAACAAGCCGGTCACCCGAAGGGTCCAGCGAGTAGATCGCGCACGACTGCGTACCGAGCCCGGACGCAAACCGCTCGGCCATCCGCTCCAGCCGGAGAGCCAGCCCCTCACCCGACGCGGCAATCGCCTCCAGGTCCGCCTCCAGCGAATGCTCCCGGGTTCCCCTCTCCGCGCGCTCCAGCAACAGCGCGCGTTCCAGAAGCGGCCCGGCCCGGCGGCCCAGCGCGGCAGCTTCTTCGAGTTCGCCACGGTCCAAATCCGGCGCAAGAGGTGAGGAGCGGAAGTTGAGAACACCCAGTATCCCGGTGGCCGTTCGAACAGGGACACACACGGAAGAGGGAATGGTCGGCCGGTCGGGGTCCAGATCGAACGCCGCGTCCGCGACCTGCCCGGTGAGAAGAAGTGGCTCCCCCCGATCCGCCACCCTTCCGGCGATCCCTTCGCCTCGAAGCCTCCGGGATTCCTGAACGACCGTCGGCGGCAATCCTCGCGACGCCACCACACGAAGCGCTTCCCCTTCCTCGTCGAAAAGCATGAGGCTCCCGGAAGAGGCCCCGATCCGCTCGATGCCCATGTCGACAATCTGCCCGCCCAGCCGGGCAAGATCCGACAAGAGCTCCGCCGCCGCCTCGAGTCGTTCGACTTCGTCCATGGGAGCCGGGCCTTTCGCGGGCTGCTCCCCGGATGGAGGTTCCTCCGCGGCGGGTTCCCCGGGTGCGGCAGGCAAGGGGTCCTCCGCAGCCAGTTCCTGTGGCGGCGACTCCACCAGCACCTCCGGCGCGGCGCAGGTGCGGTCGAGGAAGGGGTCCGGTTCCACGAGGAACTCCTCCAGGTCGTCGCGACGGACACGGGGCACCGCGCTCAGCCCGAGCGAGTCAAGAGAACCCTCCAACCCGTCGCGTGCCAGCACCACCGCATCCGGCGGGGTCTCCAGCGTCACGGAGAGGTTTCCGGAGATCGCGGGAATGCCCAGATCCTGCGCCAGCGAAAGCCCGGGAGCCTCCGCGTCGGGGTCAAAGACCATGGCGATGGCCATGCGGCGAACCCGGTAGAGCAACCGGAGCGCGGGAATCTCGTTGTCACCGGCACCCAGAAGAACCACCCGGATGGCGGGAGCGTCCGCTTCAATCAAGCTGTCCTGCACGGGAGCGACCTCCTCTTTCGAGGACCGCCCCATCCTACCCTGTCCCGGGGGGGGCGTGCCTTCCTTTGCGCGGGAAGCCGTCTCCTCCCCAATGGAAGCCTCGGGAACCGGTTCCTTCAGCGGGACTTCCGCGACCCAGAGGAGAATCCGCCGGTAGGCCGGGTCCTCGGTGTCCCACGCCGCGGCCCTGATACGAACCCGGGGACCGCCCTCCGCAGGCGCGGCCACTTCCACCGACCCGACTCCCTGGTCGAGCAGATCCGTGAGCACCGCCCCTACCGTACGGTCACTCCCGTCATCCACCAAGATGTCGATGAGCGGATGCTCGGCCAGCGATGCGCCCCGCGCCTGATTCGGCTCGTCGAATCCCAGGAGGCACGCCATCGCGCGGTTCGCCGAGCGAACGCACAGGCGGTCGTCCAGCACGGCCATGCCATCCGGAGCCAGGTCGAGCAGCTTCTCGCTGAACGCGAGAAGATACGCCAGACCCTCCTCCCAGGGCGCCGCGCCGCCGGGGGGGTTCTCGTGGTCGATGTCAGCCTCCGGGCCGAGGTGTCAGGACACTCCAATCCTGATCAATAATCGGCGGAACCGCGCGTGGACTTGAAGGAACCCACGGAGATGCGTGCGCGGCACCTGCCTCCGTGCTAGCCTTTGAGCCTCACGGGTCCGGAGGAGTTCGTGTCGAACCATCGCCCCCTGTCCGGGATGCTGAAAAGCTTGGAAGGCATGGAAACCCGCCATGACGGCGTGGCGATCGGAGAAGTCGTGGACCTCCTCGGTTCCGACGCGCCGCGCGGCTGGCGTCTCTTCGTCGAGAAATACTCGCGATTCGTCTATTCGGTTTCGCTGAAGTTTTCCGGCGGTCTGGACGACCCGGAGGAGTTCGCCGCAGAACTCTACCGACGCGTCTTCGTTCGGCTGGAGGCCCGGGACTTCGCGCTCATTCGGGGCTTTCGAGGGCAATGCGAGTTTCGCACCTACCTCTACCGGGTGATCCAGACGGAGCGGTTTCGGCTCTTCAGACGGCGTGGCGTGGAGAGAGGCGGCAAGGACATTCTGGAGCGGGAGGCTCTCCTTTCCGTGGAAGCACCCAAGGGAGACTCATTGGATCCGGGGAAGAGCCCCCTCCCCGACTGGAATCACGGAGTCGGGCGGAAAGCAGCGCGTGAGGCGCTGGAGGCGTTGGGGGAGGAGGACCGCCGAATCCTCACTCTGCGCTTCGCCGGAGGGCTGAAGCTCCGGGAGCTCGCTGAAGTCCTCGGAGCACGAGACACCAACGACGCCGCCTACCGGCTCCGGAAGGCGCTGGGACGGTGCCGGGCCTTGACGACCGCGCGTTCCTCCCCGGAATGGGACGAAAGCGCGTTTCACGGAGCGGCCGACCAGTTCCGGGAGGCGCTTTTTGCGGCAAACGGTATTCAAAACGCGGGTGAAGAGGTGTCTGATCATGGAGAACAGGGAAAGGACCACCAGCCATGACGCACGACAGGAACCAGCCACCCGGGAAGGCCCTCTTTCGAGATCTCGAAGAGGAAGCGCTGATCCTGACCGATTGGGGCCGGGGGGGCTCTGCGGACCCGTTCACGGAGGGCGCAGATCTTCCGGAAGCGGTCCTCGGACTGCTGGACGGCACCCCATCCGGCAAAGAAGCGGAAGCTGCCCGGACGCTCCTGGCGTCGGATCCGGACCTCGCACGGAGGTTCGGGGAACTGGTGGCGGCGCTTCGCGAGACGGGCGGCTCTGTGGACGCACACGATGCGCCCGCGGCACTTCTCCGCGAGGCCGTCGAGAGAGTTCCCGCCGTGGCGGATTCCCCGGCGCGACGCTCCTGGTCGACATCGCTCCGCGAGATGATGTCTCTGTCGCCCGGATGGACGGTCGCGGGAGTCGCCGCGACGGCCGCCTTGGTGCTCTTCTTCGTGCGATCCGCACCGCTGGAACACGAGACACCCGCCTACCGCGCCGCCCGTTCGGGCACGAGCGCTGTCGTCCTGCACACTCCGGAAGACGGCGGATTGGCCTCCGGGCCGGTGACGCTGTCCTGGGAACCGGTCGCGGGCGCGGTGGAGTATCGCGTGGTGCTTCACGACCTGAAAGCCGGGAAGATCCTGGAGGCGGGACGCACCGGCGGAACCACACTCCTCATCGACCCGGAGTCCCTTGGATGGCTCGAAAGCGGAAGCGGCATCACCTGGGTGATTCATGTGCGCACGGCCGATGGCTCGCATGCGTCGTCGGCGCCGTCCTCCTTCCGCTGGTCGCCCTCGCGCTGATCGCACTCCCCGCGGAGGCGGAAAATCCGGCGCCCGCGTCGGATGTGCTTCGCCTCTCCGATGAAGCGCTCGACCTCCAGTCGCGCGGGTTTCCGGCGCGGGCGGAGCCTCTTCTTCGCCGCGCGGCCCGACAGGCTGCGGGCCTGCCTGCGAACCACCCCGATGCCCCCACTGCTCTTGGACGATGGGCATACTGGCTTCTGCACGACGGCATCTGGGAGAGCGCCGCTGCCGTCGCATTGCGAGCGGCCGACCGCGCGCGCGACCTGGGTGACACGCCGGAGGATCGCGCCGAAAACGCACGGCGGGAGGTCTGGTACCTGTGGATCCGGGCCGATGCATGCCGCCTGACAGGAGACGCACCCGGCGCGAGGGAGGCACTCCGCCGCGCGTGGAGCCACATCGAGGCGGAGGCCCCACGCGGGATGCCCGAAGCGGAACTCGCGCTGGTCGAGGCCCTTCTGGCGCTGGACGACGACCGCCCCGGGGACGCGCTGCCGTGGCTCGACCGCGCAAAGGAGCTTCCCTCGGCGGACCCCGCGGGCGGCGCACTCCAGATCGAACTGGCCCGGGTGGAGGCGCTGGCCGCATCAGGCCGCCGGGCGGACGCGGAACGAAGTCTGGCCGCTGCGCACACGCTGGCGCGAACCGCCGCCGACCGCGCCGATGTCCACCAGCGGGAAGCGCTGACCGCGCAGCTCGCGGGGGAGCCGGGACGCGCGTGGGCGGCCGCGCACCGCGCCATGGAGTTCGCCCGGTCGTGGATTGCGGACGCTCCCGACGCCGGGGAGCAAGCTCTTCGGCAGCGCCGGACCCGTCCCTATCTGGAGACCCTCCTCGACCTCGCCCTTCACTCGCCCGCCGGGTCCGGTTTCGCCGAAGACGCACTGGCCCTGACGCTGGGCTTCCCTCCGCCGGCGCTTCGCCCGGGGGAGGCGCTCGTCGCATGGCACTGGGGCGGCGCCCGCGTCCTCGGGTTCCTGCGCGAAGGGCCTTCGGGGTCCGTCCGCCCGTTTTCCGCAGGCGCACCGGAAGAACTTCGCGAGTGGATCCTGCTCTACCGCGCGTGTCTCGCGGACCCGGCGCGATCGGAGGACGCTCACCGCGTCGGCCAGATTCTCTCGAAGCGTCTCCTTCCCTTCGCCGAAGCACTACTTCCGGAGCGCATTCTTGCCGCGCCGGACGGGATTCTGGAAGGGCTCGCGCTGGCGGCCCTCCCGATCGGCGGGCTCGCGGAGCCCCTGGGGATCCGGTGTTCGGTGATCCGCATCACCTCAGCGACCGTCACCGAGCGCCCGGCGGATGACTCGGTGCTCCTGGATCTATTGGTGCTCGCCGCTCCGTCCCCTCCCGCCGGAGCGATCCCTGCCACGCAACTCGTCGGCGCGGAAAGAGAAGGCGCGCGCATTGCAGCCGAATCCCCCGACGCGGAGGCCCTCTGCGGAGAGGCGGCGACCGAGGCGCGCCTCTCGGCGAAGCCCGCCGCACGAATACTGCACATCGCCGCACACACGGGTTCCTCCGGAGGGGCTGCGGGTCTCCTGCTGGCTCCCGGTGCCGACGACGACGGGGTCCTGACGCCCGCTGAAGCAGCCGCGCTCCCGCATCCGCCGCGCCTGGTGATCCTGTCGGGATGCGAGACTCTCCTCGCCGATGTCCCCGGGCGCCGGGCCGTCGGGGACATCGGCACCGCGTTCCTGATGGCCGGTGCAGAGACGGTCGTGGGGGCTCTCTGGAAAGTGGACGATCAGTCCACGACTCGGTTCATGGAACGGTTCCACCGGAACCTGCGCACCGGCGTGCGCCCGTCCGAGGCGTTGCGGGAAACTCGGAGGCAGTGCGCGGAGTCACGGCGGAAGTCGCTGGCGGACCCGTTCACATGGGCGGCATTTGTCGTGCGCGGGCGGGATCTTCCTCCGGGAGCCGCGCCTCCCCCCCGACCGGGCCGGAGGGGAGCGTGGTGGCTCGGCGTACCCGTCGCCCTCGTGGCGGGGGCGGTGCTTCTCCGACGGAGAACCACCGGCTGACCCCCCACCGGAGGTCGCCCTCCCGGCGAGAACTACCGGCGGCGGGCAGCCTTCTTCTTCCGCGGCACAAATGCCACGGGCTCTTTCTTCGCCTCTTCCGGCGCGGGCGACGCCGGGGCCTTCGGCTCCACCGGGGGATCGGCGGGCGAGGACGCTTCCGGCTTGTCCACAGATCGAACGCGAGACTCCCGCTCCCGAGGCGCGGGGGCTTCTTCACGACGGGAAGTCCGGCGGCCGCGGTCCGATGTCCTCTCAGGCTCTTCGGCGGAAGAGGGCGTCCGGGGTTCCTCTTCGCGGGTCGGTTCGGACATGCGCGTGCGCGACGGACGCTTCCTCGCAGCGGCCCGCTTCTCCTTCAATGCACGCGACTCTTCCTCTTCCAGGCGCAACTCTTCCTGCCGCGACTTGCGCAGTCTCTCCCGCGAAGCGTGAACTCCGTGCGCAGAACCTTCCGCAGGACCGCGCCCCGTAAGGTCACGATCCTCCCGCTCCCCATTCGCCCGGATGGGCTCCTGCGACCTGCGCCTCCCCCGGGGGGACCTGCTCCCGTCGCCGCCGGATCGGCGGGACTCATCCCGACGGGTGCCGCCACGCGACCTGTCCGACGGCCTGGAGTCGGACGGCGCTCGCCGCCCTTGGTTGGACTCCGCGGAAACCGTTCGCTCTCCGCGTGAGCTCTGCGCCCTCTCGGGTCCACTCCTCGAACCCTCCCCGCCGCGAGTGCGTCTGCCGCGCGCTCGTCGTCCGCCCCTTCGGGAACCGCTCTTCTGAAGGTGGGTTTCCAGCGCGGCCCGTGCGGCCGCCTGTTCCGCGTCCTTCTTGTTCTGACCGCGACCCTTTCCCCAGACTTCGTTTCGAATCACAACTTCCACCGCAAATTCCTTCTTGTGCTCGGGTCCCTTCTCGGCACGAACCCGATACACGGGATGCGGCAGGTGGTGCCCCTGCACATGCTCCTGAAGGAGCGACTTGTAGTTGATGTGCGCCTCGTCCTCGCAGATCTCGTCGATCTGTGCCAGGAGAAACGCTCGCACGAAGTGGTTGGCCGCGCGATAACCCTGATCGAGATAGATCGCCCCGATCACGCCCTCGAACGAGTCCGCAATGATAGAAGTGCGGTCGCGCCCTCCGGTGTCCGCCTCTTCCTCCGACAGAAGAAGAAACTCCCCGAGGCCGACCTCCCGGCTCACGCTGGACAGCACTTTGCGGCTGACGAGCAGCGATTTCATCTTCGACAGCGCACCTTCACTCCGCTCCGGGAAACGCGTGTAGAGGAACTGACTCGTGGACAGCCCCAGCACGGAATCTCCGAGAAACTCCATTCGCTCATTGGAGTCGTTTCGGGAGCCGGAGGTGATGTGGGAATAGGAGCGATGTGTCAGCGCCTGCTCCAGAAGCGACAGATCGTTGAAGTGAACGCCGATCCTTCGCTGGAGCTTCTTCAGTTGCCGGACCCTCTCCGGAGACGGGCCCGACCTGCTTCCTGAAACGAGCTTTCCGACGACGGACCAGCCGCGGCGGAACATGGAATCTTGTTTTTTCATAGTTTCCTGGTTGCCAGTGTCACATTGTGTCCACCAAAGCCCAGCGAGTTGGAGAGCGCGGCCCCGACATCTGCGGAGCGCGCCTCGTTCGGAACGCAATCCAGATCACAGTCGGGATCCGGGTGGGCATAGTTGATGGTCGGCGGGATGCGGCCGTGGCGATGAGCGAGGCAGAGTATCATGAACTCCACGCCGCCCGCGGCGCCCAGCAGATGTCCCGTCATGGATTTGGTGGAACTCACGGCGACGCCGGATGCACTTTCGCCCAACACCGTCCGGATGGCTTCGGTCTCCAGACGATCGTTCAGCGAGGTGGAGGTTCCGTGGGCGTTGATGTAGTCCACTTCCCCGGAATTCATCCCGGCATCCTCCATGGCCCGAGCCATCGCCCGCGCCGCGCCTTCCCCGCCCGGGGAGGGTGCGGTCATGTGGTGGGCATCGGCCGTACAGCCGTACCCCACAATCTCGCAATAGATGGAAGCGCCACGCGCCTGCGCGTGTTCCAGTTCCTCCAGGATGACTACCCCGGAGCCTTCCCCCATCACAAAACCGTCCCGCTGAGCATCAAACGGGCGGCTGGCGACCTGGGGGTCGTCGTTGCGCGTGGACAGAGCCTTCATAGAGCCGAACCCCGCCACGGACAGGGGAGTAACGGGAGCCTCTGCGCCCCCCGCGATCATCGCGTCCGCATCGCCCCGGGCGATCACACGGAACGCGTCCCCGACCGCGTTGGCACCGGACGCACACGCAGTGACGGGAGAGCCGCTCGGCCCCTTCGCCCCGAACCGGATGCTGACCATGCCGGTGCCCATGTTGATGATCATCATCGGAACGAAGAAGGGGCTCACCCGGCCCGGACCCCGTTCCGTAAGGACGGAATGCTGCTCCTCGAAGGTCAGGAATCCGCCGATGCCGGACCCCACCATCACCCCTACGCGAGCAGCGTTCTCTTCTCCGATTTCCAGACCGGAGTCATCCATGGCCATCTGGGAAGCCGCCACGGCGAACTGCGTGAAGCGGTCCATCCTGCGAACTTCCTTCCGGCTGATGAAGCTCAGCGGGTCGAAGTCCCGAACCTCCGCGGCGAATCGGGTACCAAACCCCGATGCGTCGAAGCTGGTGATCGGCCCCGCACCGCTGACGCCGTTCAGAAGGTTCTCCCAGGACTCCTGCGCCGTGTTCCCGAGCGGGGTCACCGCCCCGACTCCGGTCACGACTACCCGTCTTTCGCCTTTCATTCGATCCCCTTCGGCAAGAGCACTAGCTCTTCGCGGCCACATGTTCGTCGAGGTACTTCACCGCATCGCCGACTGACTTCAGCTTCTCGGCGGCCTCGTCGGGGATTTCGATGTCGAACTCCTCTTCCAGCGCCATCACAAGCTCCACCGTGTCCAGCGAATCGGCTCCAAGATCGTCGATGAACGACGCCTCGCCCGTCACTTGCGCATCTTCCACACCGAGCTGCTCCATCGTGATTTCCTTCACCTTCGCGAAATACTGTGAGTCCATTCCAGAGCTCCTTTCCTCACATCACCATTCCACCGTCCACAGTCAACACCTGACCGGTGACGTACGACGAATCCTCCGAAGCCAGAAAAGATACGATACCCGCTACATTTTCGGGAGTCCCCAACTTCCCGAGGGGAATGGACTTCAGCATTCCCTCCTTGACGCTTTCGGGGAGGTTCTCGGTCATGGCGGTTCCGATAAAGCCCGGCGCCACCGCATTGACGAGAATGCCGCGCGAAGCCAGTTCCTGGGCGAGGCTCTTCGTGAAGCCGATCACCCCTGCCTTCGACGCAGCGTAGTTGGACTGTCCCGCATTGCCTCGCAGCCCGATCACCGACGATATGTTGATGATCCGGCCTGAGCGCTGCTTCATCATGGGGCGTGCCGCCGCCTTCGAAAAGTGGAAAACGCCCTTCAGGTTCACAGACAGAACGAGGCCGAAGTCCTCTTCGGACATACGAAGGAGCAGCCCGTCCCTCGTGATCCCCGCGTTGTTCACCAGCACATCCACGCGACCGAACGCTTCCATGGTCGCGTCCACGGCGGCGCGACTGCTCTCTGGATCCGACACATCCGCGGCCACAGCCACGGCACGGCGACCGAGCGACTCCACTTCCGCCACCGTCTCCGTGAGCGAATCCTCCGTCATGTCCACACACGCCACATCGAAACCGTCCGCGGCAAGTCGCGTCGCGATGGCGCGTCCGATGTTTCGCGCCGCTCCCGTCACCAAAGCTACGGGCACACTCATTGGGCCACCTCCCCTGCGCCGGTCAGGACCGCCGCGATCGTTTCCGCATTCCCCACACTTGAACACTTTGCCTTTCGATCCACCGAGCGGAGAAGCCCCCGCAGAACCCGACCGGCACCGATCTCCGTAAACACCTCCACGCCCGCCTCCAGAAGGAAGCGCATCGACTCTTCCCAGCGAACGGGAGAGGTCATCTGGTCGACGAGGTTCCGGCGAATCTGCGCGGCCTCCGTCACGGGCTTCGCGGACACATTCGCCACTACGGGAATGGCCGCGTCCCGGATTTCGATCCCGTCAAGGAAAGCCGCCAGCTCGTCCCGCGCGTCTTCCATGAGTTCGCTGTGAAACGCGCCCGACACATTGAGCCGCATGGCACGCTTGGCCCCGTGCTCCGGCGCGAGTTCCACCGCGCGTTCCACCCCCGGGACCGATCCGGAGATGACGACCTGCCCGGGGCAGTTCAGGTTTGCAGGCTGCACGACCCCTGCGGCGCTGGCTTCGGCGCAGAGGTTCTCCACAGCATCGCCGGACATCCCGAGAACTGCCGCCATCGTCCCCGGGCGTTTCACGCCGGATTCCCACATGAGTTCCCCGCGACGGCGCACGGCGCGAAGACCATCCTCAAAGGAAACGGCTCCCGCCACCGCCAGCGCGGAATACTCCCCCAGAGAGTGCCCGGCGACAAAATCCGCGCGAACCACCCCGCGCACCACCTCCCAGGCGGCAAAGCTCTTGACGAAGAGCGCAGGCTGCGTGTTCCGCGTTTCGCGAAGTGCGTCCTCCGGACCGTCCGCGCAAAGCGCAGCAAGGTCGAAGCCCAGCACCTCCGACGCACGGTCAAACACGGCGCGCGCAGCCGGGTACTCTGCGGCCAGCGCGGCCCCCATCCCGACATACTGCGCCCCCTGACCGGGGAACAGAAACGCGGCCTTCGACATGACTCCCTCCTACAACCGAATGACGGCGGATCCCCAGGTGAAACCCGCACCGAACGCCACCACTCCCACCAGATCCCCCTCCGCCACGCGACCGTCCTGAATCGCTTCGTCCAGCGCGATCGGGATCGAAGCGGCGGAGGTGTTCCCGAAGCGATCCACATTCACCAGGAGCTTCTCCTTCGGGACGCGCAGCTTCCGTCCCGTGGCCTCGATGATCCGAATGTTGGCTTGATGGGGGATGAACAGCGCCAGATCGTCCGTGGTAACCCCGGCGGCGTCCATGGCCTCGCGAGCCGCGCCCGCCATGCAAGTGACGGCCGCCTTGAACACGCTGTTCCCGTTCATGCGAAGGTAGTGCAGGCGCTTCGCCACCGTCTCTTCCGTGGCCGGGTGCAGCGACCCGCCGCCGGGCAGCTTCAACTCGTCCGCGAGATTCCCGTCCGAGTGAATCCGGAGCGAAAGGAATCCGCGCCCCTTCTCCACCGGGCGAACCACCGCCGCCCCCGCACCGTCGCCGAACAGCACGCAGGTCCCGCGGTCCGTGTAGTCGGTGATCTTCGTCAGCGTCTCCGCACCGATCACCAGCACGGTCTCATGCACGCCCAGCGCAATCATCCCCGACGCCAGATTCAGCCCGTAGATGAAGCCGGTGCACGCGGCCGCGATGTCAAATGCCGCCGCGCGTGACGCGCCCAGATTCCGCTGCACAAGACACCCCGTGGACGGGAAGAGCATATCCGGCGTCGCCGTCGCCACGATGATGAGGTCCAGGTCTTCCGGCCCCACACCGGCAGCCGCCATCGCTCGACGACCCGCTTCGGTAGCCAGCATGGAGGTCGTCGTGGCGGAATCCGTAATGTGGCGCGTTCGAATGCCGGTGCGCTCGACGATCCACTCGTCGGAGGTGTCCACCATCCGTTCCAGATCCTGATTAGTGAGGGTCCCTTCCGGAACGGCCGACCCAATCCCCACAATCCCCGCCGGGCGGTCCATGTCACGCATTTCCAAGGCACTGCCCCTGCAATTCGTTTCGGATGTGATCGTTGATTCCTTCCCGGGCGAACCGCGCCGCGACAAGAACCGCATTCCGTATGGCTTTGGGCGAGGAACTCCCGTGTGCGATGATGACCGCTCCGTTCACTCCCAGCAGCGGTGCGCCCCCGTACTCCGCGTAGTCCAGTTGCTGCGAGAGGCTTCGGAACACCGGTCGCATGAGGACCGCTCCAAACCGCCGCCGGAGATCATCACCCACCTCCTCCCGAATCAGGGAAGTCACCAGATGGATGACGCTCTCAGAGAACTTCAGGACGATGTTCCCGGTAAAGCCGTCCGTCACCACGACATCCGCGCCACCCTGGAAGATATCGCGCCCCTCCACATTCCCGATGAAGTTGAGCGAACTCTCCTGAAGCAGCGGATAGGTGCCGCGCACGAGGCTGTTCCCCTTGGAGCTTTCCTCTCCGATGTTCAGGAGTCCCACCTTCGCCTCCGCACGCCCGAGCACGCGACGAGCGTAGATGGCACCCATCACGCCGAACTGGAGAAGATGCTGCGGGGTGCAGTCGGAGGTGGCGCCCACATCGAGAATGATGGCGCCGCCCGTATTCGTCGGGACGAATGTGGCGATGGCGGGACGCCGCACGCCTTCCAGCCGCCCCAGAAGAAACAGCGAAGACGCCACGACCGCGCCCGTGTTCCCCGCGCTCACAAGCCCGTCGACCGCACCCTCCTTCAGGAGCCGGGTCGCGACCACAATGGAGGCATCCCGCTTCCGCCGAACCTGGCGGGCGGGATCCTCTCCCATCTCGATCTGCTCGGGCGCATGTTCAATGGTGATCTCCGGGGTGCCCTCGGCACCCTGCCGGGAGAGTTCCTCCCGCAGGACCGCCTCGTCCCCGACAAGCACCACACGGGTGTTCGTTTCATCCTGCGCAACGGCTTCGATGGCGCCCCGCACTTCGACTGCGGGAGCACCGTCGCCGCCCATGGCGTCGATGGCGATTCTCATGATTCCGTCCCCGGTCTATTCGGGGGACGACAGCCGAGCCCGCAGGCTAGACGTCGTCCTTCCCGGCCATGACCTTGCGACCTGCGTAGTTGCCGCAGTGGGGACAGACCCGATGGGGAAGCTTCACCTGTCCGCAATCGGGGCAGATGTTCTTCGCGGGAATGTCCAGGGCATGATGTGAGCGGCGCTTGAGCTTCCGCGTCCTGGAGATGCGTACCTTTGGCAGAGCCATGCTATTTCCTATTCCTCTTGCGTCCCGCCCGAAATGGGGCCGGACAGATTCTTGAGCGCATCCCAGCGGGAGTCCCCGCCCTCGGGCACGCATTCACAGTTTCCCTCGTTGCGGTTCTTTCCGCACGAAGGGCAGAGCCCCCGGCACTGCGGCCGACAAAGGCTCTTGATGGGACTCTCCAGAAGTACTGCGCCCACGACCTCTTCCGTCAGGTCCACCGCAGTCGCGTCCGGGGCAATCCCGAGTACATCCTCTTCCAACCCTTCACCCTGTACGACCCGGCGGATCCGGAGTTCCAGCCGGACACCGATCGGGGCGACAAAGCGAGCCAGACAACGGTCGCACAGAGCCTCCAGTTCCGCGTGCAGGTTTCCCTCTGCACGGTACTCCCCGCCGTCGAAAGCCAGCGATCCGGAGATCCGGCTCCCGGGCAGAAGACGCGCCCCTCCGTCACCGACGGGCAGGGCCGTCTCCGGTTCCCGGACGACGAGCGGACAAACTCCCTCCCGGACCCCGGAAAGGTCCAGACGGAATAAGCCGCCGGTGAGACTAGAGTCCTGCGTGCCCCGTGTCAAACTGGAATCCTCTCCCGGAGTCAGCCTGCGTGAACCGCCGTGTCCGCGAAAAAGTGCGGAATCTCGGTCTCCGCCGACTCCGGAGAGTCCGAGGCGTGGACCGCGTTATTCTGGATGCTGGCACCGTAAAGCTGCCGTACAGAGCCTTCTTCGGCCTCTGTCGGGTTCGTCGCCCCGATGAACCCCCGCAACGCGAAGATGGCATTCTCCCTCTCCAGCACCATCGGAATGCACGACCCGGAGGTCATGAACTCCACGAGGTCCGCGTAAAAAGGCCGCTCTTCGTGAACGGCGTAGAACGCCCGCGCGGACTCCTCCGTCAGGTGCTCCATCCGAAGGGCGACAATCCGGAAGCCCCCTTCGCCCTCCAGCATGGAAAGTATCTTCCCGGCGTTCCCGGCCGCGACCGCGTCCGGCTTGATGATGCAAAGTGTCCGCACTAGGCTCATGTCGTCTTCACTCCTCAGGAGATGGTCATGAAATGGGGAAGGACGATCAGTTCCGCCCCTCCCCGTCGATTCCGGTCAGGCGGGCACAAGTCCCGCCACCAGCCGACCGATTTCCGTAGGCGTCACGGCAACCTTCACGCCCGCCTTCGCCAGCGCGTCGATCTTGTCCTCCGCCTTCCCGCTTCCGCCCGCAACGATGGCCCCCGCGTGACCCATCCTGCGCCCCGGAGGGGCGGTCTGCCCCGCGATGAACCCGACGACCGGCTTGGTCACATGCTCCGCGATGAACTCGGCGGCGGCCTCTTCGTCCGTGCCGCCGATTTCGCCGATCATCACGATGTACTCCGTCTTCGGATCCTTCTCGAAGAGATCCAGCACATCGATGAACCGCGTGCCGATGATTGGATCTCCGCCGATGCCCACACAGGTGGACTGCCCGATTCCCGCACGCGTCAGTTGATCCACGACCTCGTAAGTCAGCGTCCCGCTCCGGCTGACGACGCCCGCCGGTCCCGCCTGGTGGATCTCACCGGGCATGATGCCGACCTTGCACTCGCCCGGAGTGATCACGCCCGGGCAGTTCGGACCGAGAAGCCTTGTCTCGCTGCCTTCGACCGCGGCCCAGACATTCACCATGTCCCGCACCGGCACGCCCTCGGTGATGCATGCCACGAAGGGCACGCCCGCTTCCACCGCTTCGATGACCGCGCCCGACGCGAACTTCGCAGGGACATATACGACGCTCGTATTTGCGCCCGTCTCCTTCACGGCCTCCTTCACCGAGTCGAAGACGGGAACTTCGTCCATGTTCTCGCCGCCCTTCCCGGGCGTCACGCCAGCCACGACGCGGGTGCCGTACTCCACCATCTTGCGCGTGTGGAAGGAGCCGTCCCGCCCGGTGATCCCCTGGACGAGCAGCTTTGTATCCGTACCGACCAGAATGCCCATGGGTCTCTCCTAATCCGCGATCTTGCTCATGAGTGCGGCTCGGATCCCTTCCTTGACCACATCATCCATGGTCTCCGCAGGGATGATGTCGACATCCGAGTCCGCCAGAATCTTCCGTGCTTCTTCTTCATTCGTACCGGTCAGGCGCACCACGATCGGGTGACTGATTCTCCCCTTCTTTACGGCTGCCACGATCCCGCGCGCGACATCGTCACACCGGGTAATCCCGCCGAAGATGTTGAAGACGATAGCCCGCACACTCTTGTCCGCGAGGATGATCTTCATCGCGGTCAGCACCTTCTCCGGGGAGGAACTGCCTCCGATGTCCAGGAAGTTGGCGGGTTCTCCCCCGTAGTACTTGATGAGATCCATGGTCGCCATGGCCAGCCCGGCTCCGTTGACGACGCAACCGACATTCCCGTCGAGCTTGACATAGGAGAGCCCCATCTCCCTGGCGGACCGCTCCCACTTCGTCTCCGAGTCTGGATCCCGGAGTTCTTCCAGTTCCGGATGACGGAAGAGCCCGCTGTCGTCCACCGACACCTTCGCGTCCAGCGCGACGACGCGCCCCTGGTCATCCACGATGAGCGGATTCACTTCCACCAGAGATGTGTCCTTCTCGGTGGCCACGCGGTAGAGCTTCTGGAGAATGTCCGCAGCCTGCTTCGCTTGTTCCTCATCCGCATAGACCGTTCGCGAAACCTCCAGCGCATCATCTGCGGTGAGCCCCGTTGTCGGATCCACCAGATGGCGATGGATCTTGTCCGGGGTTTTCGCGGCCACCTCTTCAATGTCGATCCCGCCCGCCGCGGAGACGATCACCATCTGGCGACGCGACTCCCGGTCCAGCGTAATCCCGTAGTACGCTTCCGAAACAATGTCCGCCGCCGCGGCCACGAGCACCTTCCGGACGCGCCAGCCCTTGATCTTCAGCTTGAGAATGGCCTTCGCGACCTCCGCCGCCTGCTCGGGAGTGTCCGCAAGCTTGACCCCCCCCGCTTTCCCTCGCCCTCCGGCGTGGACCTGCGCCTTGACGACAACGGATCCGCCCAGCTTTCGAGCGGCGTCCGCGGCTTCCTCCGGAGTCCCCGCGACGAGACCCGCCGGAATGGGGATGCCGTAGGAGGCGAAGATCTCCTTCGCCTGGTATTCGTGCAGATTCATGCGTCTTCCTTCCCCGGTTTCGGGTCCGACTGTTTCCGGTCACCAGTACCGGAATACCGCTCCAGAATGTCGCGGACCAGCCCTCGCGTGGACCGGCCCGGCGTCAGTTCCACACGGACGACTCGACCGCCCGCTCCTTCCACCGTCTCCCGCCCTACAATCCCGTCCGGCGGGTAATCTCCACCCTTTACCAGAATGTCCGGAACGAGGGCTTCAATCAATGCCCCCGGGGTGTCTTCCGGAAAAAGAACGACCGCATCCACCATCTCCAGCGCCGCGAGAATCTCCGCGCGATCCCGTTCCGGCACAAGCGGCCGCCCGGAGCCCTTCAGGCGGCGGACCGAGTCGTCGTCGTTGATTCCCACCGCGAGAAAATCGCCAAGCGAGCGGGCTTCCCGCAGGAGATCCACATGCCCCCGGTGCAGAACATCGAAGCACCCGTTGGTGAAGACAAAGGTCCGGTCGGCTTCGCGAAGTTCCCGCCGAACCTCTCCCAGATCCTCGCGGGAGAGAATGCCGCCGGTCATGCGGCACCCGCGGGAGAAGCGCCCACCGCAGAGAGAAGCGCTTCCGGGGAGACACAAGCCGTCCCCAGTTCCCCGACGACAATCCCCGCCGCCGCGTTGGAGAGAACCGCCGCCGCCTCCATGGAACCGCCCGCGGCGCGTGCCATGGTGAAGGCTGCCACGACCGTGTCTCCGGCGCCGGTGACATCGAAAACCTCGCGGGCGGTGGCGGGAATGTGGACCGGAGGGCAGTCCGGGCGGAAGAGCGACATCCCCTCTGCCCCACGCGTAATGAGCACGCCCTCGGCGCCGAGTTCGGAGAGCAGAACACGCCCCGCCCGGGCAAGGGACTCCTCGTCCACGATCGCGACCCGCGCCGCGCCGCCCGCTTCATTCGCGTTGGGGGTCACGATGCTGACCCCTGCGTACCGGTGGAAGTGCGATTCCTTGGGGTCCACCGCCACAGGGACATCCCGCTCCCGCGCTTCCCGGATCAGCCGCTCCATGAAGGGCAGATCCACGATGCCTTTCCCGTAGTCAGACACAATCACGCCGTCCACTCCCGCAAGCAGATCCGAAAGGCGGGCATCGAACTCCTCGCGGACAGCCCCCGTGAGAGAGGCACGGCTCTCGCGATCCACGCGTACGACCTGTTGTCGCCCCGCGATGATCCGGGTCTTGAGCGAAGTCGGCCGGTCCGCATCCTCCACCAGTCCGTCCGGGAGGATTCCCTCCTCATCCAACACTTCGCGGAGCTTCCCCGCACGATCGTCCGCGCCGACCACGCTCAGCAGGTGAACTTTCCCGCCCAGCGACACGACATTCCGCGCCACATTGGCCGCACCTCCCAGACGCACCGAGCAGCCGGAAACCTCGACAACCGGCACCGGGGCCTCCGGGGAGATTCGCCCGGCATCACCCCAGACATACTCGTCCAGCATGACATCCCCGACGACCAGAACGCGTCGCGTCGAGAGACGGGACACGAGAGCGCGGGCTTCCTCGATTCCAAGGGTCGGTGGTACCATGCCGCCCTCCCGGGAGAGGCGCCACGGGCGACTGCCCGGACAGGTGGAAGACGATTCCATGCAAATCGACCGGGCAGGCTAGCACGCCCCCCGGAGGGCGTCAAGAAACGGGCCGGACGGCGGCGCGGGAGGAGAGACGGGTGACCGGCAGAGGCGGGAAGCGGAAGTTCGGACGAGAAATGGCCGCGCTGGTCGTGGCGGGCGCGTGCGTGTCGGCGGGCGACGCCGGGGCCGTGGCTCCATTCGGCACCGGGGCCGGGCGAAGCCCCTTCGCGGAGGCGGTCCGGGAAGCAGCCGGGCGAGGACTCGACGCGCCGGCACGGCGGGCAGTGCCCCGCACGGGCGACACCCACCTTCTCGTCATTCTGGCGGAGTTCTCCGACACGCCGCACCGGATTGAACCCGCTCGCTTCGACCGGCTTCTCTTCGCGGCAGACACCGTGAGCATGCGCACCTACTACGACGAAGTCAGCCGGGGTGCGTTCCAGTTGACCGGAGACCTTCACGGCTGGGTCACGCTCCCCCGGACGAAGCAGTACTACTCGCAGGGCGTGGGCGGCGTCGGCTCCTACCCGACCAACGGGCAGCGTATGGCCGAAGACGCGCTGACGGAAGCCATCGACGGAGGGCTGGACCTCTCCGCCTACGACGCCGACACCGATGGATTCGTGGACGCGCTCCTTGTCATCCACTCCGGACAGGGGTACGAGTGGGCATCCAATGCACAGGTCACCCCGGAACACGACACGGACGCGATCAACTCGCACAAGTGGGCGCTCCGGCGGACGGACTACGGCGCGGGACTCCCGGAAGTGGAGGACTACTTCACCTGCCCGGAGCTTCAGCTGGCGAGGAAGATCCACTACCCCGCATGGGACGATTCGATCGCGACGATCGGCGTCTATTGCCACGAGTTCGGACACATGCTGGGGTTGCCGGATTTCTACGACACCTTCACCTTTGAGAACCGGATCGGCCACTGGGACCTCATGGACTACGGCAGCTGGTGCGGCCTCCTTCTGCCGGGCGATCTTCCGTCCCACTATTCGGCGTGGTCGCGGATGTTCCTCGGGTGGACCACGGAGGAGACCCTCCCTCCGCCAACCGGCGACACGCTGGGCGAGACGCTCACGCTCGCCCCCGTCACGGCGGAGGGCGTGCCGCTCCGGCTTCTCTCCAACCCCGGCGGGGTCGACTGGTCGATGGGCTCCCCGGGAGACGGGGAGTTCTTTCTGGCCGAAGTGCGCCGCCGCGAAGGGTTCGATGCCGCACTCCCGGCGGACGGGTTGATTCTCTTTCACGCGGACGAGTCTCGCGAAGGCAACCGAACCGACGAGAACCCCGACGGCGGCGGACTCCTGCTGCTCCTGCCGCAGGACGAGGTCGTCTCTGTCATGCCGGGCAACGCCGCCGCGGACCCGTGGCCCTCCACAGGCGGGCAGAACGCGTTCGACTCGACGAGCACGCCGTCGTCACGGCTCTTCGACGGAACAGACAGCGGCGTGGAGTTGCGCGAGATCACGCAACCCGACGCGGAGGGCCGCGTGTTCTTCTTCGCTGCGGCTCCCCTGGACAAGACGATGATCCCGCCGATTCCCTTCGCTCGCCCGAACCCGTTCCGCCCGGGATCGGAGGAGACCGTTCAGCTGGTCGTGTCGCTCGTTCCTGACGCCACGGGGGAAGACGCATCCGTCACGATCCATGACCTCTCGGGGAGAAGGCTGCGGACGCTCCGCGTGTCCGCGGGAGACTTTGCCGGGGACCGGCGCGTCGCGCGGTGGGACGGCCGCGATGATGACGGACGGCCGCTGCCGTCGGGCGTGTATTTCTTCGGCGTCGCGGGAGGCGCGGGAGACGGAGGGGCGGGGAAGATCCTGCTGCTGCGGTGACCTCCCGGCCTGTGTCGATGCGGTCCCCCTTGCCTCCGCGCGCGGCTGCGAGTAATCTGGCGCGGCCCGGTCGCACACGGCGGTGCGCCCGGAAGCCACCCGATTCTCAAGGAGAGCTCCATGAACCAGCCAAAGCCCCCGCCCGGCCCCGGGCAGGTCCAGATCCACCTGCCGGACGAGGTCGCGCAGGGCCAATACTCCAATCTGGTGTTCGTTACCTTCTCTCCGTCCGAGTTCATTCTTGACTTCGCCCGGGTGCTTCCCGGAGCGCGCAAGGGGCAGGTGTACTCGCGGATCATCACCACCCCGCAACACGCGAAGGCCCTCCGGGATCTGCTCGTCCGGAATGTAGACGCCTTTGAAGACAAGCACGGCGCCATTCCCACGCAGGGACAGAACGCCGATCCGTCGCAGATCGGATTCGCGCCCACCTCGCCCGAGGGAGACGCGGGTGCCTGACGCTCGCCGGGCGTTCTCCTTCTTCCTGCATGGCCACCTCCCCTGGGTGCTGGGGCACGGGAGCTGGCCGCACGGGGAGGAGTGGCTGCACGAAGCCGCGCTCGCCACCTATCTGCCTCTCGTTGCGGCCGCACGCAGGCTCCGTGAGAAGGGGTGCGACGGGGGCATTACGCTCTCGCTGAGTCCGGTTCTCACCGAGCAACTGGCGCATGGGTCGTTCCGGCGGGGGCTCGTGGAGTACCTGGAAACGCGCGTCCGCTCGGCGGCGGCAGACCAGCGGCGCTTCGGAGAGGATGGGGACACCCGCCGGTCGGAGCTGGCGCGGCGCTGGGAAGAGCGCACTGCGGGAATGCTCCGCCTCTTCACGGAAGACCTCGGCGAAGACATCCCCGGCGCCTTCCGCGACCTGGAGGCTTCCGGCACGCTGGAGCTGGCCACCTGCGGCGCCACGCACGGGTACCTGCCGCTTCTCGCACGAGAGGAATCCGTGGCGCTCCAGGTGGAACTGGCCCGACGCACCCACGAACGCCATTACGGGCGCGCGCCGCGCGGGATCTGGCTGCCGGAGGCGGCATACCGGCCTGCGGGAGCGTGGACTCCGCCGGTCGGCGGCGGCCACTGCCGCACGCGTCCCGGAGTGGAAGCGTTCCTCGACCGCGCCGGGTTCGAGTACTTCATCGTCGACTCCGGGCTCCTTGCACGCGGCAAGAGCCTCGGGTCGTACCCGGATCACTTCCGCGACATGGAGAACTTCCGGCATGACGCGGCAGCGGCCGCGCCCGGACGGACGGCGGCGGATGCGTCAGACACGCGCCTCCCCTACCGCGTGGGCAACTCCGGGGTCTCGTGCTTCGTCCGGGATCCCGCGACCGGCCTTCAGGTGTGGAGCCGGGACACCGGCTACCCCGGAGATCCGGTGTATCTGGAGTTTCACAAGAAGTCGGACACGGGCGGACACCGATACTGGAGCGTCACCGGTCCCGATGCAGACCTCGGGGACAAAGCGCTGTACGACTTCGACGACGCCGCCCGATGTGCCACGGACCACGCCCGGCACTTCGCGGGGCTCGTGACCGGCCTCCTCGCGGACGCCTCGCCCGGCGGCATTCTGGTCGCGCCGTTCGACGCGGAACTCTTCGGGCACTGGTGGTTCGAGGGCGTCGACTGGCTGGAAACCGTGCTCGAGGAGCTTCACACGAGTGGTGCGGTCGCCCCCGGTTCCCTGTCGGAGCATCTGCACACCCACCCGGCGACGACGGCGGTCGACCTGCCGGAGGGCTCCTGGGGCCAAGGCGGGCATCACTTCGTCTGGATGAACCCTCAGGTGGAGTGGTCGTGGGAGAAGCTCTATGCCGTGGAAGACGAGGTCTGGTCGGTCATGGAAGCCGCGCGGACGGCGGAGAGCCGGGACGCGCTCAGGTTCGCGAAGGCTGCGCTTCGCCAGCTCCTGGTGATGTCCGCGTCCGACTGGCAGTTCCTGATCACAACGGGTGCCGCCGGAGACTATGCCGCCGAGCGGCTCGAACTCCACGCGAAGGATGCATCCAGGCTGGCGGAGGTCGCCCGTCGTCTCGCGGGCGGCGCGGAAGCCACCGCGGAGGAGATGGAACTCCTTCGCACTCTGGAAGCGCGTGAACCGCTCTTCTCCGAACTGGAGGCTGCCGTGGGTGGAGGAGTGCCGGTCGGTTAGGCGTCGCCCTTCCGGACCGCCTCCAGCGTATTCCGCTTCGGGTTCACGCGCAGGGAGATCCGACCCTCCAGGATCCCGAAGAGATCATTGCCGACGAGTTCCTTCCGCCAGCCCGTAGCCACGGCAGGCGGCGGACGGCCGTCGTCGTCTCCCTCGTGGATTCCGACGACGCGGTCCAGATCCAGCCGCGTAGCCAGCACATTCCGGCCCACGCCCTCCGCCGTTGCGCGCATCTGCACGAAGAGATCCATGATGTCCACCAGACGCGCCCGGGTCGGGTCGTCCGATCTCTGCGCAGGAGGAATCGGGCGATCCTCCCTGGGAACCGACCGCCCCTTCTCCACGCGACGGAGGATCTCCTCCGCATCCCGCCGAAGCACACGCTCCGGGATATTGCGGATGGCGCCCAGGGCCGAGGGATCTCCGGGTGCCCGGCGCGAGATCTCCACCACCATGTCGTCCGTCACTACTCTCCCGCGCGGGACATCCCTCCGGGAGGCTTCCTCTTCCCGCCAGGCCGCCACTTCGCGAAGCACAGCCAGCGACTTCGGGTCCAGCGACTTGCGGCGCGCCAGTCGCTCCCATGCACGCATGGGATTCCGCTCGAAGGCCGTCGGGTCCTCGTAGTGCGACTGGTCCTCCAGGAACCACGGCAGCCGCCCTGACGCCTCCAGCCGATCCAGAAGGCGCTTCTTCACCTCCAGCAGGTCCCGGACATCTCCCGCCGCATACTCCAGCTGGGAGTCGGTCAGCGGGCGGCGCGACCAGTCGGTCAGCGTCTCCTTCTTCGAAATCCGGATCCCCAGTTCCCGAAGCAGAAGTCGCGCATAGCTCACGCTGTCCCCGAATCCGGCGAATGAGGCCGCAATCTGCGTGTCAAAGACTCGGGCCGCCGGGTGCCCGCAGGCGTCGTATGCGATCTGGAAGTCCTGCCCGCCGGAATGGACCACAATCTCCACTTCAGGGTCCGTGATCAGCTCCCAGAAGGCCGAGAGATCCTCCACGGCCAGCGGGTCAATCATCGCGAGAATGCCGGGCGCGGCCACCTGCATGAGGCACAGGCGGGGCCAGTAGGTGCGATCCTGAATGAACTCCGTGTCCCATGCGAAGGACCCGGCGTCACGAAGACGCAGGACCAGTCCCGCCAGTTGCTTCCCGTCCCTCACATACTCCACGCCAGCCCTCCCGGAATGCCCTCGATCGCGTCCGCCCCTATCCGGGACAAGGCCGTGGATCATAACCTGCAAAAGAACTCAAGTCCCGGCAGTTCTTGCCCGATCTTCCCGGTGAACGGCGGGAAAACACCGATCCGGAGGACGGCGGGAATGAAACGCCTCCCATGGCTCCTGACGGCGATGATCGGACTGTCGGTCGTCTTGGCCGGCGCACTGGGTGACACCGGCGGGGCGAACACCGTCCGGCCGTACCTGGACGATCTGAGCGGGGCTCCCCATGCTCCCCGGGCACTCTCCGCGCTGGCGGCGGGACTCTTCGCGTGTGCGGCCCTGCTCTTTGCGCTGGAGTACCGGGCGATGGGAATCCGCAAGACCGGTGGAACGGGCCGTGAGCGGCTCTTTCTGGTTTCGCAGTTTGTGTTCTTCGCGCTCCTGGCGTGGGATGCCCACTTCCACCCGGCGGGAGGGTCCGGGGAAATGGAACTGGCTCTCGTGCTCGCCGCGCTGGAGGCGGCGGCCCTGTACTTCCTCGCACGCGCTCATCTGGGGCCGACCGCCGAGTCGGTCGTTCTGATCCTGGCGGGAACAGTCTACGCAACCTCCCGCCTTCCGGGAACGACTCAGACGCTCACCGGGGACGCATGCGGAGTCCTGGCGGCTGCGCTGATTCTCGTCTACGGGTGGAGGCGGCTGCGTCGCAGAGTGGGCGACCTGCTCCTCTTCGGCCCTCCCGGGTCCGCCTTTGAGCTGGGAAGGACCCTCGGTACCCGGAGTGCGCCGATCGCCGGGACACCGGACCCCAAAAACAAGGACGCTCTCCCGAAGGAGAGCGCCCGAAGAGCCGTTATCAGCTGAAGCTTGATGCGGGTCAGCGGCTCCCCCCCGGAAGCTCCTCTCACACTGACCGCCGGCCACTTCCTCTGTCGCCAGCTCAAAGCCGAGACCGCGGGAAAGACTAGATGCGTGAATCCAGCCCCGACACACGGAGTCTTAGCGAGAACCGTGCCGACTCTCTCCCCGTCTTGGAGAAAATGGCGGATTCTGACAGGCAGCGGCGCCTAACTTGCCGATTCAGCGAGCATTACCACACACGCATCAAGTCCGGCGTGACACGCTCCGCAGCACTGGCCGACACCCGAATGGGAACCTCCGGCCCCGTCACCCTGTGGGCCATGTCCCCTTCGGTTCCTGTTGGACGGACCCCGCCTCTGCGACGGGGCGGGTCTTCCATCGGCGATGTGCCCAGAAGTAGTGCTCGGGGTGCTCCCTCACAAGCCGCTCCAGAAAACGGGTGAAGTGCGCGGCGCCCAGCGGGGCGAAGACCTCCTCGGCCGCGCCCTCTCCGGGCTCCCAGGGCTCCCCCGTGATGAAGCGATACTGCCCCTTGCCCTCCCGGACCAGCGCCACGGGAATCAGCGGAACGCCCGCCCGGGCCGCCAGCACGACCACGCCCGTGTGCGTCTTCGCGGGAGTGCCGAGGAAGTCCACGAACACCCCCCGGTGGCGCGCATCCTGATCCATGAGCGTCGCCAGAAACTCCCCGCGACCAAGCCCGTCCAGGGCGGCCCGCACGCCGGTTCGCGCCGAGTGCGTCAGGATTCCCGCCCGGCCGCGGATCTTCTTCACACGGGAATCGACGGCCGGGTTCGCCTGATCTCCGGCCAGCGCGTTGAGCTTGAGCCCGCATCGGCGAATGGCCAGCGCCATCAGTTCCCAGTTCCCGAAGTGCCCGGAGACCAGGACGCCGCATCGGCCGCTTCGGGCATGCGCCACCAACCGATCCAGATCCTCCCGGCGGACACGCTTCCAGAGGGAGTCTTCGTCGATGAGGTCGATTCGCAGCAGATCCAGGAAGGTCAGGGCAGTGATCCGATAGCTCTTCCGGGCGATGCGAACCGCCTCCGCTGCCCCCCCCGGCGGCGCAATGCGGTCCAGCACATTTCCCACCGCCACCGCCCTGCGGATCCGCAGGACATCGAACGCCAGCCAGCCCAGCACCGCAGCCAGCGCCCCAAGCCCGGCAACAGGAAGCCGACGCACACCTCCGGCGAGCAGCGCAACGCCCAGCGACTCAAGCGGGCGGCGGAACCGGCGGCGGTCAGGCACAATCCGCCCGCGGGAGTTCCCCCTTGAGTTCCAGTCTCGCGAGGAGATCCTGGGCATGCGCGCGGTCCACGCCAAGTTCCTCCGCGAGCGCGTCCGGGGTGGTCGCTCCGCCCTCCAGGGCTTCGCGAGCCCGAACTTCCTCCGGGTCCAGCGCAAGGCCACCGGAGATTCCGCCCAGATCCTCCAGCAGATCCGCCGCGCCCCGGACCGGACGCGCCCCCTGCCTCAACAGCGAGAGCGGACCGTCGGAAAGCGGGGCCGTCGGCCAACCGGGGACCACGAAGACCTCCCGGCCCTGATCCAGTGCGTGCCGGGCCGTGACGAGAGCGCCGCTTCGCATTCTTCCCTCCACGACCACCGTCGCCTCGGACAGCGCGGAGAGAACCCGGTTCCTCCGGGGGAAGTGCCCCGGGCGCGGGTCCGTGCCGGGGGGGAACTCCGACAGCAAGAGCCCTTCGTCGGCGATCCGGTCCTGCAGCGCCGCGTGTTCCCGCGGATAGACGACATCCGGGCCGCAACCGAGGACCGCCACGGTCACCCCCTGCCCGGAGAGGGCCCCCTCATGCGCACCGCCGTCGATGCCCCGGGCCAACCCCGACACGACGCTCCATCCCTCGGAGGCGAGACCGGCCCCGAGGTCGAACGCCATGCCGCGCCCGTCCGGGGAGCACTCCCGCGCTCCGACAATGGCCACGCCTCGCTCTTCCAGGGCGGTGGGATCTCCGCGGAGGAAGAGCACTTCGGGCTCATCCGGCACTCTTGCCAGATCCTTCGGCCATCCGGGGTCTCCCCGGAACAGCACGCGCGTCCGTGTACGCTGACACGCCGCCGCGATCTTCTCCCCGCGGTCGCGGGCCTGCCCGATCCCCGGTCGAAGCCGGGAGGACGCCGGGCCGCGTCCGCGCGCTGCATCTCGCGCGACCGCTTCCCACGCGCCGGAAGCATGAAAGAGCTTGCGAGCCGTCATCGGCCCCACGCGCGGAGCGGTGACCACACCCAGTCGGCAGAGCGATTCCCGATCCGTCATCCGTGTTCCTCCCCGGCTTCCGACTCCTCGCCGGGGAGTTCCGGGGGTTCCTCCGCCTTCGCCGCCTTCACCATGTCGTGAAGTTCCTCCAGAAGCGCGTCCACGCCATCGCCACGCACCGAGGAGATCACGCGCACATCCTCCCGCCCCGCCAGTTCCGCCGGAATCGACGCATCCGGAAGAAGGTCCGCCTTGGAGAGCGCCACAAGGAACGGGCGCTTCTCCAGCCCCGCACCGTGAAGCGCGATCTCCGTCCGGAGCTTGCTCCACTGTTCGTGGGGGCTCCCGTTCCCGGGGTCCACCAGAAACAGAAGCACGCGCGTCCGCTCCACATGGCGGAGAAACTCCAGCCCGAGACCCTTGCCCTGATGCGCGCCCTCGATGATCCCGGGGATGTCCGCCACCACCATCTGCCGGTACCCGGGAAGACTCACCACTCCCAGGTGGGGCGCCAGCGTCGTGAAGGGGTAGTCCGCAACCTTCGGCCTGGCTTCGGACACCCGCGACAGGAAGGTGGACTTGCCCGCGTTCGGGAACCCGACGAGACCGACATCCGCGATCAGCTTCAGCTCCAGCCGGACACGCATCTGCTGCCCCGGGCGACCTTTCTCCGATCGCCGCGGAGCCCGGTTGGTCGCCGTGGCGAAGCAGGCGTTTCCCCGGCCGCCCCTTCCTCCGGTCGCCAGCAGGAACCGCGCGCCATGCGCCCGAAGGTCTGCAAGAACCTCTCCGGTTTCCGCATTCTCCACGACGGTTCCGGGGGGCACCGGAATCATGAGGTCCTCGCCGGAGCGGCCGGTCCGGTCCTTCCCCTGCCCGTGTCCGCCCCGCCCTCCCCGGAAGAGCCTGCGGTAGCGGAAGTCCATCAGCGTGGAGGATCGGGGGTCCACCTGCAGATAGACATGCCCGCCGCTGCCGCCGTTTCCACCGTCCGGTCCTCCGCGCGGGACATACTTCTCCCGACGGAAGCTCATGCACCCGTCTCCACCGTTTCCGGCAAAGACCTCAATAGCCGCGCGATCCAGAAACATGATGACCCAAAGGGGAGTCGTGAACCTGTCCTCTATCTCCAGCGAAGGCGAAGAAGAACCTACCGGCGTCGGGCCGGAGCGTCAACGCCGCCGCCACACCGCCGCAGGCCGGACTGGACGCCGCGCACGCTCTCCGGCAGGATTCCACCCAGCTCCAGAAAGGAGGTCTTCTCCCCGTGTGCCGCGCCCGACCCGCCTATCGTCT
This sequence comes from Gemmatimonadota bacterium, assembly GCA_030747075.1. NCBI lineage: Bacteria > Pseudomonadati > Gemmatimonadota > Gemmatimonadota bacterium. Next base: position 22,571 of record JASLLL010000006.1, on the reverse strand, counting down.
GACGATCTTCGATATCGACGGCACCCTTCTCGCAACGGACCGCTTCTGGATTACGGTGGCCCGTGAAGCGGTGGCGGAAGTCTATCGCCGCCACGACATCGACCTCCCGCTTCCTTCTCCGGAGGTTCTGCTCGACATGATCGGCCGCCCCAACCGCGAGGGCTGGCGGATTGCGCTTCCACCGGAGGCCTACGAACTGGCTGACGAGATCGACCTGCTCGCCACGCGCGGAGAGGAAATCGCCTTCGCCCGGGGGCTGGGCGGGCTGTACCCGGGAGCGCGGGGACTTCTCCACGACCTTGCCGCCGCCGGGACCCGGCTGGGAGTCGCCTCCAATTGCGGGCTGCGTTTTCTGGACGCATTCCTCACCACTTTCAATCTCCACTCGCTCTTTCATGAGACGCGATGCGCGGAAAGCCCGGGGATCGGGTCGAAAGCGGACATGATCGAAGACATCCTGCTGCATGAAGACACGCGGGACGCCGTGATGGTGGGCGACCGCTGGAACGACCGGGAAGCCGCTCTTGAGAACCGGATCCCCTTCGTTCTCTTCGCGGGAGGCTTCGCCGGAACGGAGCGCCATCCATCGGACCGCGTGGCCGTCACCTACGAGGAGCTTCGGGAGATTCTCCTGCCTACGGGTGCCGACGGCACCCGGTGACGGGGCCTCAGCCGCCGGACGACTTCTTTCCCTTGTCGCCATCGGGGGACGGGGGGCGGTCCTTCTTCTGAGCGCTGCGGTAGGCATCGGAGCGATAGTCCGTCGTGTAGAACCCCTGCCCCTTCAGCAACACTCCCCCTCCGCCGCCGATCAGCCGCCTGAGCTTTCCGCCGCAGTCCGGACAATCTTCCTCGGGCTGCGCAGACATGGAGTGGAAGACTTCACGGACCTCCTCACAGGAGGCGCATTCATAACGATAGGTGGGCATGAGTTTCTACCTCGGTGATATGCGGTCGCGGGAGTCAGATGGAATGGCCGTACCGGATGCGAAGAGCTTCCTCCACGCCGTCCGGCACGAACTCCTGGACGGAACGCCCCATCCGGGCGATCTCCTTCACGAGCGTGGAGTTCAGGAAAGAGTAGTGTTCGTTCGGGCAGAGGAAGACCGTCTCGATGGAGGAATCCAGCTTTCGATTCATCCAGGCCAGCTGAAATTCGTAGTCGAAGTCCGAGACCGCGCGCAACCCCCGGATGATGGCGACCGCCCCGCGCTCCTTCGCAAACTCGACGGTCAGCTTCTCAAACGGAGTCACCTCCACATTCTCCAGGTCTCCGAGTGCGGCGGCAAACAGCTTCACGCGATCCTCCTGCGGAAAGAGCGGATCCTTGCCGCCGCTCTTCGCGACCGCAACGATCACCCGGTCGAAGAGCCCGAGCGCACGCACGACAAGATCCAGATGCCCCAGAGTCACCGGATCGAATGTCCCCGGATAGATGGCCGATCTCACAGAATCTCCTTCGACTGTTTCCGGTACAGCGTGACCGAAGTCCCCCCGTACCGGCGATGCTTCCAGACCGTCATGCCGCCCGTCCCCTCCGGCGAGGCGACGACTGCGGAATGCTCCAGCACGAACACCCCTCCATCCGCAAGAACGAGGGAGGCCAAGTCCGCAACCGGTTGCTCCAACTCCTCCCGGTAGGGCGGATCGGCGAAGACCAGATCGAACCGGTCCCGCCGGTCAGCCAGAACCCGGAACGCGTCGCCCGGCCATACGGCAGCACTCTCCGCCACTCCCAACGCCGTCAGGTTGCCGCGCAACACACGCAGCGCAGGTTGCGCCCGCTCCACGAATACCGCCCGGATGGCTCCGCGGCTTAGTGCCTCAAGCCCCAACGCCCCCGACCCGGCGAAGAGATCCAGCACGACGGTCCCGGGAAGCACCGGACCCAGGAGGTCGAAGATAGACTCCCGGACCCGATCTGCGGTCGGGCGTGTGGAGGTGCCTTCCGGCGCACGAAGTTTCCTGCCCCGAAAGCCTCCCCCGACGATCCTCATGCGAACACACGGAATAGAGGGTTGCAGTCCGCGGGGGCCGAGTCAAGATCCATCACTTGCCCCGAAGTACACGCCGAAACCGTCCATCTCACGAAGGAGCTGTATCATGTGGCGCGCCGCGTTTCTGGGATGATCGAATCCGCCCGGAACCGAAATGCCGTACTTCCGGTAGAGCGGCTCGCGCTGCCTCATCAACTGGGCCACGCGATCCTCAAGATCCGGCCCCTCCAGCATGGGTCGACGCGGAGCCCAGGGCCGCCGCGCCCGTTCCGCCACATCCTCCGGTTCCACCCGCAGCCAGAAGATGGGGCCCTGCACGCGGAGGATCTCCATGGCGATCTCGTTCAGAACAAACCCGCCTCCGGTAGACACGACAGCGTCCCGCTCGGGAGCAAGTTCCTCCACGACTTCGGATTCCATCCGACGAAACGCCTCTTCCCCCATCGATGCGAAGATCTCCGCCACTTCGAGCCCGGTGCGTTCGACGATCATGCTGTCGGTGTCGTAGTGGGGCCAGCCGAGTTGCCGCGCGAGGGACCGCCCGCTGGCGGACTTCCCGCAACACATGAACCCGATGACGGAGACCCAGGGCATTCCCTTCCTCCCGTGTTCGCCACGATCGCCGCGCCCGGGCGGGGCCGACCGTGAGTGACCGGGAGGATACTGCCTGCCCGGGTTTCTCACTAGACCGCAGATAGCGTCACGCCCCCGGGCGGGGAACTCGGTCAACAAACCGCAAGGGCCCCGGACTACGAGGCCTGCGGCTCGATGATGCGAGGCGTCACAAAGATCAGGAGTTCCCGCTCTTCCGTCGTCCGGTTGGAACTCTTGAACAGGTTCCCCAGAACCGGAATGTCCTTCAGGAACGGAACCCCCGTCTCGGAGACCGATTCGTTGAGTCGGATCAACCCGCCGATCACGGCAGTTTCTCCGTCTCGGACAATCACGCGAGTCTGCGCCTGGCTGGTCACAATGATGATCCCGCCCTGAACGGTCGCCTGCGAGGACAGGTCCGACACCTCGGGAAACAGATCCAGCGTGACACGGGAGTCCGAGTTGATGTGCGGAGTCACGACCAGCTTGATTCCGATGGTCGTCAGTTCGGTCATGGCATTGCCTGCTTCATCCGCCACGACGAGCGGCACTTTCTTCCCGACCAGAATGCGCGCTTCCCGATTGTCTGCAGTGGTGATCCGGGGGTTGGAGATGATCCGTGCGTGGTTCGACCGCTCCAGCGCGTCGATCACTGCACTGAGATCCCCGTCGGATCCGAGAAGCCCCACATTCACACTTCCCGCCGCGGACGCAATCGAGGTGGCCACGCCCCCGCTGATCGTCGCGTCGCCGCCACCCATGCCCAGCGCGTCCCACTTGATTCCCAACTCCCGCACATGGCGCGCGTCCACATCGACCAGCTTGGCGACAATCTCCACCTGCGGCGTGCTGAAGTCGAGGATCGCCACCAGTTCTCTCAGGCGCGTCAGCCGATCGAAGATGTCCGTCACCACGAGAGCGTTCGTCCGCTCGTCCACATCCACCCTTCCCCGCGACGAGAGCAGCGTCTCCAGCGGCTTCACCAGTTCGGCGGCGTTTGCGTAATCCACCCGCATGACCTCCGTCTCCAGAGGCAGGTACTCTTCGCGCTTCCTCTCGATGACCTGCTCGTTCAGGCGTTCGTTCTGAAGCTTGTCGACCGTCGTCACGCGAATGATGGAGCCGCTCCGTTCCCATCCGTACCCGTGCGCGCGAAGAACGGTGTCCAGCGCCGTGAGCCACGGAACATCGTCCAGGCGCGCGGTGATGGTCCCCTTCACCTCCGGGCCGGCGACAATGTTGATGCCTGAGAACTCAGCAAAACTACGGAGCACGGACGGGGTTCGCGCGTCCTGAAAGTCAATGCTGATCGTCGGCATCCCGTCGGTGTCCTCCACTTCCGCCATCGCGACCGCAGCCCACGCGAGCAACGCCCACACCATGAGGATCCGTCCCGGCGACGCGAAGATTCGGTGTCTATTCATGCTGATCATCCTTCCGATCGACGAGTCCCAGGCGGACTGTCGTGGTGTAGCCGAATACGGATCTTGATGCGATCAACGAGTTGCTTCCGACACTGACGACCCGCCCGTTCCTCACGCGATCCCCCTTCCGAAGGACATGGCTCATCCCGTCCGCATCCTCGACGACACAGAAGACGCCTCCCGCCCCCTCGACCACCGCGACGAGTTTCGCGAGAGCCAGATCGACGACGCCGCTCTTCTTGTCGTTGTTTCCTACCAGTGCGCGAAATGGATCGCGCCGGTCGGAGGAGCGGTACCGCCAGACCTGCTCGCGAACTTGCGTGTCCTTGTCAGTCGCTTCCTCCGCGCCAGGCGTAGCGACCTCCGGGTTCTTGTCCCGCAAGACCGGTTCGTCCAGGACTCCCGGAAGTGTGGACAGGGACTGGACGACCGAGGACGCAGCCACCGTCGGAGGGATTTCCTTCTTGTCTGCGGAGTCCGATCCGCGGAAGAGGCCCGCGGCCTTCTCGCCCACGCCGCCACACCCGCTGGCCAGTACGCATGCGGAAAGGATCGCCATCAGGAACGCTGGACGCGTGAACTTCATCGCCTTCCTCCCCCGTTTGCGCGAGCGCGAAGTCTCTCGCGCTCCCCCTCCGACAGAAGCGTGTACGCCGCCAGTTCCAGTTCCGCCTCTACTTCTTCGCCCGCTTCCGGATCCAGCGGATCGCGAACAGTCTTCAGCTTCATGGAAGCGATATTTACGATTCTCGGGAGGTTGCTCACGCGACCCAGGAACTCCCCGACTTCGTGATAGCCACCCTGCACTCGCACAGCCACGGGATGCTCCGAGTACACTTCCTTCGGACGGGCCGGTTTCGGTTCAAAGTGGAGGAACTCAATCCCTGCCCGCTGTCCCGCCAGCGTCATCTGCGACAGAAGTGGCGCCATCTCCGTCTTCTCGGGAAGAAGTCGCCGCGTCTCCTCCCACATGGCAGAGACCTTCTCGTATCGCACCTTCGCCTCCGAAAGGCGTCCGACGCTCTGCGTCCCCTTCACAAGATCTGCCGAGAGCTTCTCGTACTCCTCCTCCAGAAGCGTGATCTCGGCGCTCCGCACGGCATAACCGAACGGGAAGAGGGATCCCGCGAAGAAGAGATACGCGACGGTCAGCGAAACCAGCACGACCAACCCCGCGACCTGAACGCTCGGATCTCTGAAGTCCACTCCCGGCATGCCCGCCTCCTGTCAATCCGCCTCGGGCGCCGCGCGAATGCCCGAGGTGACGGTGAAGTCCACAGCGTCCTGCCCTTCGACCACACGACGCTTCGCCAGCGAGAGTTCCACTTCCGTAAAGCGGTCTGATTCGCCCAGTGCCTCCATCAGTTCCGAGACCATCAGATTCGAATACGCCACTCCCTGAATGGCGATGCGTCCGGGTCCGGTCTCCCGCAGCGAGGTCAGCCAGACATGGTCAGGAAGGCGGCGTGCAACTTCGTCCAGAATGCCGACCGTGCGGAAACGGTCGCGGTCCAGATCGCGAACGAGATCCAGTCGCCTCACGAGTTCCTTTTCCTTGCGAACGAACTCGTCGATCATGTGGATGGTGCGGCGGTACCCCTCCACTTCGGTGCGAGCTGTTTCCACTTCGCGGCTCAGCGTCTTGACGCGCCCGTCCTGAACGACGGTCGTCACAAGGCACGCGCTCAGCACCGCACCGAGCAGGAGAAGCGGCACCACGCGCATCCGATCGAGTCGAAAGGCGCCGCCGGAGTTCGGACGCTGATCGCGGGAAAGAAGATTGATGCGAATCATGAGTCATGCTCCCCGCCGCGCAGGGCCAGGCCGGTGGCCACCATGAAGCGAGACGCGACATCCTCCGGTTCCTCTTCCGCGAAGAGACCATCCGCCCATTCCAGACTTCGGAACGGGTTGGCGATTTCCACCGGCACACCGTGTCCCTTCTCGAGGCACTCGCGAAGCCCCGGAGACATCCCGCCGCCGCCCGAGAGGCAGATCCGGTCGATGGATTCCGCTTCACCCGAAGACTGGAGATAGGAGAACGACTTCGCGACGCTTGCGGAGAGTTCCCCGGCCGCCTTCTCCACCACGCTTCGCACATCTGCGGAGGGCGCTTCGTTCGGCCCGCCCAGCGCGTGGCGCGCTCCGTCCCGATCCATGCCGAGTTCCTTCTGCACCGCTTCCAGTATGTTGTTCCCCGCAAATGAGAGGTCGCGCGTGAATCGGGGAATCCCGTCCTTGACGATATTCAGGTTGCTCGCATAGCAGCCCACATTCAGCAGCACCGTCACCGCATCGGCCTCCGCAGAGGAACCGCATCCAATTTCGAACGCGTTCTGAACGGCAAAGGAGTCCACATCCACAACGACCGGGTCGAGACCGGCCGCGCGCACCAGGTCTGTACGCGCCTCGATCATCTCCTTTCGTGCAGCCACCAGCACAATGTCCATGCGATCAGGAGCCGCCTCCCGGTCCACCATCTGGAAGTCGAGCGACACATCGTCCATCTCGAACGGAATGTGCTGCTCCGCTTCCCACTCGACGGCGTAGGAGACTTCTTCATCACTCATTCGATCCATCTGGATGACCTTGACGATGAGGGCCCGACCGCTGACCCCGATCACCACATCCCGGGTTCGAATGCCCTGCTCTTCCATGAGTTCCGCGATCGTGTCGACCACGACATCGTGATCCATGATCTCGCCGTCGACGATGGCTTCCGGAAGGAGGCTCCGGAGTCCGTACCTGACGAGGCGGGGATGGTCCCCGGAGTGGTCAATTTCCACGACCTTCACCGAACTTGAACCGATGTCGAGGCCCACGCACCGTTTGGATCGTCTGCCGAATGATGGCATCTTGTCGCCACTCCTGCGGGGGGGCTGACTGGCGGAGGCATTCCCGCCGATTCATCGGGTCACCCGTTCCCTCTCCGGGGGCGCACGCCTCCCCCGGGGTTCCCTCGAAACCGGACCCGCTTCCCGTTCTATCGGTAAATGGCGCGCCCCGCTGAAGCCCGGCGTTACGAAACGAGTCCCCAGTACAACGCAACCAAGCGCCCCCCGAAGAAGAGAACGACCACCGCCCCCGGCGCGAGGAATGCGCCAAAAGGAAGTTCGGAAGTGCGATGCAGCCCGCCTCGTGCCATACCGACCGCCGCCACCAGCGTCCCCGCGAGCGAGCCCGCGAGAATCGTCAGGAACGCTCCGGAAGGACCGAGGAAGGCGCCGACCATCGCCAGGAGTTTGATGTCGCCCGCGCCGAGCCCGTCGCGGCCCGTGGCGAAGCGGTAGATGCTCCCGACCGCCAGGAGGCTCCCTCCGCCCGCGAGAACTCCCAGCACCGCGTCCAACGGCGCAATCCCCCAGCCGAGCGAAGCGGCCAGAATCCCCAGGAGAATCCCCGGCAGCGTGATGGAGTCGGGGATGATCATGTGGTCGAGATCGATGAAGGTGACCGCCATCATCGCCGCGACAAAAACCAGCGCCGGCACCAGTTCGACCGGCCCGCGAAGGACCACCGCCGCACCGGCGAACAGAAGAGCCGTCGCCGCCTCCACCATTGGATAACGCGAGGAGATGCGCGTTCCGCAGTTTCGGCATCGGCCGCGCAGAAAGACCCACGACACGATCGGGATGTTGTCCATCGGACGAACCGGATGCGCACATCGGGTGCATCGCGAACGGGGCCGAACCACGGACTCCCCGCGCGGCACTCGATGGATCACCACATTCAGAAAACTCCCGACCGCCATTCCCAGAAGAACCAGCACGAGAATCGTCATGCTCCCTTCCCTCCCTGATTGCCCGGCTCGGAAGGAGACCATGGCGGGTTCCACGACACGACACCGGTGGTCGAGTCATACTCCAGTGAAAGACCCAGCGGACTCCACGACGCCTCCATGGTTCCGCGAGCCATCAGTTCTTCCAGGCTCCCCGGGTATCGCCCGTCGCGGGTCCGCACGCCTGCGGCGGCTGCCGCGAAGCGATCCCGCTCACGAGCCATGCGACGGTCCACCAACGTGGTCGAAAAGACACCTCCGCGATCGGGCTGGATCACGAACGACCCGCCGAAGGGGTCCATCGGAAGACCGTCCAGCAGCCCGGCGTCCACGACTTCACCCGGGTGCACGGGGAGTCGACCCGTCTTCTTCGCGAAGAGATCCACCCCCTGCGCAAGCGTGGCCACGGCATTCTCAAGATCCAGATTCCGGAGCGAGTGCGCGGCCAGTTCCGCCATGCCCTGATTGCGTTTGTCCGCCAGCAGCATCTGCCAGACCTGCCGCGCGGCGTCGCTCTCTCCCAGTCGCTGCCAGGACAATCCCGCCAGTCGAATCGCCAGATCGGGCGCCCCGTCCAGAGATGCCGCCCGGGTGTAGGCCGCGGCCGCGCCTTGCAGATCGCGCCGAACCGTCTGGAGGATGAACCCCCGATCGAACGGGAACTCCCATCTGTCGGGATGGTCGCGCTCCGCACGCTCCAGAAGAGCCAGCGCGGATTCGGGATCATTCGCGTCCTGCGCCAGAATGAGCGCACCAAACCGGACCGCACCCGTAAAGGCGGGGTCGGTCTCGTAGATGCCCTCAAAGAGCGTCTTCGCGGAGTCGTACTTGCGGTCGGTCATGCGATGATATCCGTAGTACTGAATCGCGCGCACCCAGAGAAGGTCCGCCACGAGAGCCCGGTGTCCCAGTCCGATTGCGCGAAGCACCGTCGCTCTGGGAAGGCGAACCGTACCGTCCGCATCTCCCGCGCGGATGGCACGATCGGCGCTCGCGTGCGCGCCAACACCTGTCGCAACCGCAACAGCCAGCATGACCGCCCGGGCGATCACTGAAGATCCCGCCGTCGGAACACCACGACGGCCACGAGAAGAACCGTCGTCGTGTAGAGCAATGCGTGCAGAAGACACCACGCCACCGACCCGGCCGGGACGGCTGCGCCGGACACAAGATCACTCCGGAGATCGAATCGGTGAAGCGCGGGAAGCAGCATGGCGACCAGTTCCAGCGCCGTGCGTGCCACGATGGATCCGGCCTGCCCCACCAGCGCATCCAGATCACCGGCCAGGTGCCCCAGCACAAAGACCGAACCGGTGAGGACGCCGCTGAGGAGCGGAGAGACGAGCGTCGAGAACATCATCGCGACTCCCCCCACGACCGACACCTCCGCCGCGACAAGAACCACCGCCGTCAGAAGCCCGGGGCGAAAACCGCCGCCGAAGAGCGCAACCACGCCGAAGTACATCAGCGCAAGGACCGCCAGCGCGGCCAGAACCGCGCCGACCATCCCGAAGTACCGCCCGAGAATGTACTCTCCGCGCCGCACCGGCATCGCCAACAGGAAGTGAACGGTACGCCGCTCGGCGTCGCGCTGAACGAGTCCCGTCCCCGCGAGCACGACGACGAGAACCGAGAACGCGCTGAGCATGCCCAGGCCCACGCTGGCCACAACACGCGCCTCCTCCCCCAGCGCAAGCGGCGCGAGAAGCGAACACGCGCCCACCAGAAACGCGCCGCACGCGACGGCCGATAGCAGAATTCTGTCGCGAACGGCTTCCCGAAAGGTCGATCCCGCAATCGCGGCGACGCGCGTCATCGGGAGGCCCCCTCGTTTTCGGGAAGTGCGCCCACACCGAAGAGCTCGGCCTGCTTGCGCAAAGGCGACACGCCGCTCGCTTTCGACTGGCAGACTTCGCGCAGGAATCGTTCCTCCAGCGCCCCCGCCGAGGGGACGAACTCCACCAGTTCGCACCCCGCGTCCAGAACGGCCGCCACGACTCCTCGTGCCGTCTCCCGATCGGGTGCGCACCCCGTCCATCCGCGAGCCTCCCGCCGGAACCCGGCGAGAACGCCCGCGAATCCGGCCAGCGACACGCCTTCGGGAGCATGGAACACAATGTCCACGCCTTCGCAGTCCGCCGCGCCGATCTCCCGGGCCCGCCCACAGGCAACGAGATGCCCGTCGCGGAGAATCCCCACGCGGTCGGCCATGCTCTCGACATCGGAGAGCACATGGGACGACAGGAACACCGTGGTGCCACCATCGCGAAGCAAGACCAGCGTGTCGCGAACCAGTCGGCGTCCCATGGGATCCAGACCCGACATCGGTTCGTCGAGAATCAGAAGCCGGGGCCGGTGCAGTGTGGCCGCGGCGAAGCGCACGCGCTGGAGAGTTCCGCGCGAAAGATCGCCAAGAGACCGGTCGCGATCAGCGGCACGCACTTCCATGGAGTCGAGCGATTCTTCCACGCGCCGGGTCAGGGAGTGCCCCGAAAGCGCGTGCAGGCGGCCGCAGAACTTCAGATGCTCGCGAACAAGCAGCCGCTCGGGGGAGTCGGGAGAGTCGGAGAGAAACCCCAGCCCGCGTCGCCCCGCGAGACTCCCGAGGGGATGCCCGAGGAGCGTCCCGTTACCGGAGTCGGGCCGGATGAGTCCCAGCAGAATGCGGATAGTGGTGGTCTTGCCCGCGCCGTTGGCGCCCAGATACCCGAAGATCTCCCCTTCCTCCACGCGGAGGTCGAGGCCGTCGAGCACGACCGATCTACGGCCGAGGATTCCGGATCGGAAGCTTCGGCAGAGACCGTTCAGTTCCATGGGGCGAAGCACGGGCATCAGGTTCCTCCGGTGGAAGCCCTCTCACGAATCATCGGCCGCCCGGGGCCGTGTCTGGAGAGGGCTCGGCCGGTCAGCTGTTCCCGAGAACGAGAGGAAGGACCGCTCCCGCCTCGTCTGCGCCCGTGATCTCGTAGGTGTCCGCGGCCCCTCCGCCGCTCGACCAGATATTGATCTCGATCCCCCCGCCTGGATCGCTCCCCGAATAGGCCGCGCCCTGAACGACTCCCCAGCCGATCACCGTCGGGGAATCTGTAAACGGGTTGGTGGGGGGCACTCCCGAGGGAAGGAGCTGCAGAAGGACCATGCCGCCTTCGCTTGTCGTCGATGCGGCCGTAGCCGGGTAGACGCCGTTGTTGCGTGTGGCGAAGTCCTCCGTGGCGATCTGGATCGTGTGCATGTTGCTCTTCACGCTGGAAACCCGGGCGCGATCCCGAATCCCCCCGTAGTTGGGGACGGCAATCGCCACCAGGATTCCGAGAATCACGACCACGATCAGAAGCTCCACCAGCGTGAAGCCCCGGTTCGTTCCTCTCATGGCAGTGCGCTCCTCGGTTGAGTTCATTCCGTACCGGACGCGACGGAAGGCGGAGCAAACGCCCCACCTTCCCCCGGCCACTCGTCAGGCCGCAACGACCGTCAGGATGACTACTGGTTTGTGAGAACCAGAGACAGCAGGTTGCCGCCATCGTCCTCGCCGGTGATGTCGTAGGCGTCGACGACCGCATTCGCCTGGGTGGAGATCGTGTTCATCGAAATGCCGCCCGCCGCATCGGTGGCCGGAGCCGTACCGAGGGCCGCTCCCCAGTCGATGGTCGTGGCCGCACCCGTGAACGGGTTCGCCGGCGCCGCACCGCCCGGAAGGAGACTGGCAAAGGTCAGGCCGCCCTCGGCGGTGGTGCTGGCCGCGCCCGCCGGGTAGATCCCGTTGTTGCGTGTCGCATAGTCTTCGACCGTCACTTGGCAGGTGTGCATGGAGGACTTCACCTGCGCCACCTTCGCCCGGTTGGTCATTCCCATGAAGTTGGGAATCGCGATGGCGGCCAGGATGCCAATGATCACCACGACGATCATGAGCTCGATCAGTGTGAAACCGCGGGTTCCTCGAAGCATCAGTTTCTCCTTTTCCGGGGATCAGTGTTGGGCGTCTTCTTCCCCTGACCCCTTCGGTGTGCATGGGTCGTGCCAAGGTCAGCCGACCTCGAAGTGTTGCGTGCAACCCGTTGTCATTACGCCGGTTGAATGACGACAATCCTACAGGTCTTCCTCCGGCCGGCCACTCCCCGCGACCCGGAATGCGACGCCGATTCGCAATCTGCAATCAGCCCCTTTCGCATCCGACCCGGGGTTTCGTGGTCTTTATCGGCGAAATGGGGGCGCTTCTGGAGGGTTCATTGCAGGACACGCGCGACCCCGGCAGGGCGTCAGTCTGCGGTCGGCCCGGTCTGCTCCAGCCCGTACCGCTGGATCTTTCGATAGAGCGTAGAGGAGTTGATCCCCAGAATCGACGAGGCCCGCTTTTTCTTCCAGCCGGTCTCCCGAAGCACTTTGACGAGGTATGCCCGCTCGATGCTCTCCAGCGTCCCCGTACATTCGCCCACTGCGGGATCGCCGGAACGGGACGGGCCCTGCCGAATCTTCTCGGGAAGTGATTCGGGCGTCACGGTGTCCGACTCCTCCAGAATGACCGAGCGCTCAATGATGTTCTCCAGTTCGCGGACATTGCCCGGCCAGTCGTAGGCCGCAAGGACTTCGAGCGCTGCCTCGGAGATCTCCATGCCTGAGCGGTCGGAGATGCGACAGTGGCGCTTCAGGAAGTGCACGGCAAGAAGGGGGATGTCATCCGCGCGTTCACGCAGCGGCGGAAGCACGACCGGGATCACATGCAGCCGGTAGAAGAGATCCGCGCGGAAGGTCCCGGCCTCCACCGCCTTCTCCAGATCCGCGTTCGTGGCCGCGATCAGACGCGCATTCACTTTCACGGGCTTGTGCCCGCCGACCGGCACGATCTCGCGTTCCTGCAGCACGCGCAGCAGCTTGACCTGGATTGCGGGGGAAGTCTCGCCCACTTCGTCGAGCAGGAATGTCCCGTCGCTCGCGACGCTGAACAAACCCTCCTTGTCGCGCACGGCCCCGGTGAAGCTGCCTTTCACATGCCCGAACAGTTCGCTTTCCAGGAGGCCCTCGGGCAGTGCACCGCAGTTGATCGACACAAACGGCCCTTCCCGTCTGCGGGACGCCGCATGGATTTCCCGTGCAAAGAGCTCTTTCCCGGTGCCGCTCTCGCCGCACAGCAAGACGGTGGAGTCGGTGGGCGCGACCTTTCGAATGGTCGCAAAGACGCCGCGGAGCGACTCGCTCTCCCCCACGATCCTGCGAGTGGGAGCGCTTTGCCGGACCTCATCGAGCAGGACACGGTTCTCCCGGCGAAGGCGCGTGGTCTCCAGTGCGCGACGAACGACGAGCTTGATTTCCTCGTTGCGCGCCTGCTTGATGAAGTAGTGGAACGCGCCCTGATTCACCGCCTCGATGGCCGTATCCAGCGAAGCAAACGCCGTCATCACGATCACCGGAACCACCGGATCCAGAGCGCGGATTGCGCGAAGGAGTTCGATCCCGCTCATCCCCGGCATCTTGATGTCCGTGATGACCGCATGAAACACATCGTTTCGAAACGCTTCGAGCGCTTCCGTGCCGCTCGAAACCACCGTCACTGAGTATCCCTCCCTGCCCAGCATGATGGACAGGAAACGACACATTCCACTCTCATCATCCACGATGAGAATCCGGGATGAATCCGTCACGCGCTCACCTCGTTGCGGGAAGGGGTGCCTTCCTTCCTCTTCGGCGCGTCAGATCGCATTCCTGAAGGCCGATTCGCGGGAACCACGGGAAGTTCCACCGTGATGGCCGTGCCCATTCCGGGCGTGCTTCTCACACGAATGGACCCGCCGTGCTCCTCCACGATGCGCGAAGCAATGGAAAGGCCCAACCCCGTACCGCCCGGGCGCGTGGTGTGGAACGGCTTGAAGATCTCTTCCAGTTCGTGCGGCGGGATTCCCTCTCCCGTGTCCCGAAACACCAGCGCGACATTCCCGTCGGGCAACTCTTCGGCCGTGATCCGGAGGATGCCACCCAGATCCATCGCCTCCAGACCATTCCGCACGAGGTTGTGGACCACCTGACGCATGCCTTCGTCCTCGGCCTCGATGACCGCCCCCGCATCCTCGGGCAACTCCATGAGCACGGTCTTGCCGAAGGTGAGGCCGCGGTCATGGCGAAGGAGACGCACGACATCCCGGACAAGAACGGAGAGTTCGCAGCGTTCCCGGCGCGTTCCGGGATCCCGCGTGTAGCTGAGGAATCCTTCGATGAGTCGATTCAACCGCTCCGACTCCCCGACGATCAGGTCCATCAGTTCGCGGGAGTCGCCATCGACGCAATCGTCTCCTCGGAGAACCTGAACGGCGCCGGAGATGGATGCCAGCGGGTTGCGAATCTCGTGCGCGATCCCCGCCGCCAGTTCTCCCTGGGCAGCCAGTTGCTCGGAGCGCCGAATCCGACTCTCCAGATTTCGCACCACCTGGAGATCCGTGAAGCAGGTCATGACGCCTTCCGGGACGCCGCCCTCTCCGGTCAGCGGAGTGATCGAAACGCCCACGGGCCTCTTCGCGCGCCCCTTCCCGAGGACGACCTCCTCCCGCACCGCCCAGCGACGACCGGACAGCGCATCGTCGAGCGCTTCCACGAGACGCGGGTCGAGCGAGCCCAGAAAGGCCGACAGATCCCCGCCGGTGACCTCACCCGGATCGTCGATCTGGAGCACTTCGAGCGCGGACCGATTGAGGCGGGTGATCTCCCCGGTGGCGGACGCCAGAACAAGGGCCGCGGGCATGCTCTCCAGAATCCGATCGGTGGATGATGCCATCCGCGCAAGGTCTTCGGCGGCGTGCTCCCGGCGGTTGCGGTCGCGCCGAACCGCCATCAGGAGCACCATTCCGAGCGAAGCCGCGCCGCAAAGCGGAAGGAACATGGCCCCCGCGACCTGGTGAAGGCTGTGCATCCTGTCCCCTACTGCGCCATGATGACATTGACCATCTTGAAGATGGGCAGGTACATGGACATGACCATTCCTCCCACCATCGTCCCCATCACGACAATCATCACCGGTTCGATGATGGAAGTGAGGCCGTCGACGGCGGTGTCCACCTCTTCGTCGTAGAAGTCCGCGATCTTCCCGAGCATATCGTCCAGCGCGCCGGTCTCCTCTCCCACGGCGATCATCTGCGTCACCATCGGCGGGAAGACACCGGACTCCCGCAATGGCATAGCGATCGTCTGGCCCTCGCGGATGGCGGTTCGCGCATCCATGACGGCATCCTTTACCACGGCGTTTCCAGCCGTCCGCGCTGTGATTTCCAGGCCATCGAGGATGGGGACACCCGAGGAGATCAGCGTTCCCAGCGTCCGGGTGAAGCGCGAGACCGCGCCCTTGCGAATGACATCTCCCAGGACGGGCACTCGCAGAAGAAACCGGTCCAGCGTGCGGCGCCCCTTTGGATTGGCGTAACACTTCCGAAGCGTGAAGAGCCCGCCCGCGACACCGGCCACCATCACCCACCACCACGCCCGCACGAACCCCGACATACCCAGCACGATCCGGGTCGGTGTCGGGAGTGCCGCGCCGAAGTCCGTGAACATCCTCGCGAAGGTCGGGATGATGAAGATGAGCATGAACATGGTGGCAACCATCGCCACCACCATCACGACCACCGGGTAGGTCATGGCGCTTCGGACCTTTCGCTTCAGCGCGTCGATCTTCTCGATGTACTCGGAGAGGCGGAGGAGGATCGTGTCCAGTACGCCGCCCGCTTCGCCCGCGCTGACCATGCTCACGAAGAGTTCATCGAACGCTTTGTCGTGCTTTGCCAGCGCTTCGGAGAGCGTGGAACCCGCCTCGATATCCTGCATGACGCGTTTGGTGATCCCGCGCAACGGGCCCTTCCCCAACTGCCGCGAGAGAATGTCCAGACACTGAATGAGCGGAAGTCCGGAATCGATCATGGTCGCGAACTGTCGCGTGAAGACCGCCATGTCGCGCGTAGTGATCTTGTCCATGAAAGGCAGGTTGAGGCGGATCTCCTTCGGCTTGGGACGAACCGATTGAACGACGATCTTCCTTCGGCGGAGATTCGCCAACAGCTCGCCCCGGTTCCCCGCCGCCAGTTCTCCCGTCACCGTCTCTCCGCCGGGTGCCTGCCCTCGCCAAACCCAGGTCGTCACGACTGAACCCCCTGTGCTTGCCTGCGCTCCGGGACTCTGCGCCCGAACAGCGACTCAAACTCCTTCTTGTCGGGACTTCGCAGGAGCGCGTCTTCCACTGAGACTTCGCGGCGAGTCGCGAGTGCCGCCAGGCTCTGGTTCATCGTCACCATGCCGTGCTTCTGCCCCGCCTGAATCATGGAGTGGATCTGATGGACCTTCCCTTCCCGGATCTGCGCGCGAATCCCGGGAGTCACCGCAAGGATCTCCGCGGCCAGGGCTCGACCGGCGCGTCCCGACCTTGGGAGAAGCAGTTGCGTCACCACCCCCTGCAGCACGAACGCCAGTTGCGCGAGAATCTGCGACTGCTGCTCCGAGGGGAAGACATCCACAATCCGGTTGATCGACTCGACTGCGGAGTTCGTGTGGAGCGTCGCGAATGCCAGGTGCCCGGTCTCGGCCAGGGTGAGCGCTGTCTCGATGGTCTCGCGGTCGCGCATCTCGCCGAGCAGAATCACATCCGGATCCTGCCGGAGAACATGGCGCAGCGCCGACCCGAACGACTCCGTATCCGACCCCACTTCGCGCTGGTTCACGATGGCCTTCTTGTGCGAGTGCATGAACTCGATGGGGTCTTCCAGCGTCAGGATGTGGACGGCGCGCTCTTCGTTGATCCGGTCGATGAGCGATGCGAGCGTCGTGGACTTTCCGCTTCCTGTCGGCCCGGTCACGAGGACGAGCCCGCGAGTCAGCCCGGCAAACGAAAGCACCGAGCGCGGAAGACCCAGCGACTCAAACGGAGCCACCTCGAACGGAATCATCCGCACGGCCATCGTGACCACTCCGCGCTGGATGAAGCAGTTTCCACGGAACCGGGCCAGCCCCTGCACTCCAAACGAGAAGTCCAGTTCCCGCGTGCGCTCGAAGAGCTTCTTCTGCTCGTCGGTGAGGGTGCTGTAGGCCAGGCGCTGCGTCACTTCCGGCGTGAGCACATCCCCCGCCGATGCCGTCTCCAGAACGCCGTCCACGCGGAACCTCGCGGGGACGCCGGCCGTCAGGTGGAGATCCGACGCCTTCATGCGCACCATCTCTTCCAGAAGCGCTTTCATGGTCACCATGTCATGGTCCCTCCGGGGTCTCGTCTGCCGCGGCCTCGCGCAGCACTTCTTCCGGCGTGGTCTCCCCCGCCATCATCTTTCGCACTGCGTCCCGCCGGAGAGTCAGCATTCCCTCCTTCACGGCAACGCGCTTGATCTCCGTCCCGGGAGCCCGGTCCAGGACCATCCTGCGGATGACCGGGGACAGCGCGAGAACCTCGAAGATCCCCGTCCGTCCTCGATAGCCGGTATCGTGACAGGCTGGGCAACCCACAGCCTCGTAGACGGTCGCGTTCTCTTCCGTCACATCCATCTCGAGTTCGCGCGCGGTTTCTCCGTGCAGCACGATCTCCTTGCGACACTCCGGGCAGACCCGCCGGAGCAGCCGCTGCGCCACCACCAGATTGAGCGAGGAGGAAACCAGAAACGGGGGAACGCCCATGTCCACCAGCCGGTCGATGGTGGATGCGGCGTCGTTCGTATGAATGGTCGACAGAACCAAGTGCCCGGTGAGTGCGGCCGTGACCGCAATCGATGCGGTCTCCTGATCGCGGATCTCACCCACCATGACAATGTTCGGATCCTGTCGCAGGAACGACTTCAGCGCCGATGCAAAGGTCAGCCCCACATCGGAGTGGACCTGTACCTGGTTGATTCCCTCCAGGTTGTACTCCACGGGGTCTTCGACAGTCATGATGTTCGTCCCGGGCACATTGACCCGCGAGAGCGCGGAGTAAAGCGTGGTCGTCTTGCCGCTTCCGGTCGGACCGGTGACCAGCACCATTCCGTACGGGCTCCCGATGGCTTTCTCGAACCGATCCTGCGCCGACCGATCGAATCCGAACGCCTCCAGATTCACATTCAGGTTGGTCTGGTCGAGAACACGCAGCACGATCTTCTCGCCGAACACCACCGGCAGCGAAGACACGCGAAGGTCAATCATCCGTCCCTGAATGCGGATCTTGATTCGACCGTCCTGGGGGACGCGCCGCTCCGCAATGTCGAGTTCCGCCATCAGCTTCAAGCGCGAAGTAATGGCGGCCTTCATGCGATATGGAGGGGATGCCATTTCGTGAAGTGTCCCGTCCTGGCGCAATCGCACGCGGATGTGCTTCTCAAACGGCTCGACATGAATGTCGGACGCGCCTCGCATGACCGCCTCGGCGAGCAGCGAGTTCACATACTTGATGACGGGGGCGTCGCCGGAACCGTCGTCCTGATCCCGGTCGTCGTCATCCGGATCCTCGACGACCTCCAGGCCTTCCCCGTCTTCCATGTCCTTCATGATGTCCGCAAGGGCATTGGCGGTGCCGTAGTGCCGGTCGATGGCCTTTCGGATGGCGCCCTCGCTGGCGACCACCGGCTGTACTTCCAGTCCCGCGATGAACTTGATGTCGTCCACGGCATAGATGTTGAGAGGGTCCGCCATGGCGAGCGTCAGCGTGCGCCCGGTCTTCTGCACGGGAAGAACACCCAGTCGGGTCGCCACTTCGCTGGGGACGATCTCGAGAACCTCCTCCGGGATCTCGATGGTGGGAAGATCCACGGCGGGCATTTCGAAGATCCGCGCCAGCGTCATGAGGAGGTCCTGCTCCGTGAAGATCCCCAGCTTGACGAGGCTCTCGTCCAGCGTGTCACCGGAGGATTTCTGCTGCGTTCTGGCCTGCGCCAGTTGCTCCGGAGCCAGGATCTCGTGCTCCAGAAGAAGGGTCTCGATGCGGTTCGTGTCCACGCTGCGTCTCCTCCGCTGTACCGTCCGCGTCCGCCATTCCGGCAACCGCACGATCTTCCAGACCTTCCACCGTCCGCGGGCCGATGCCCCGGATCCGCGTGAGTTCGGCGAGCGACTCAAACACCCCGCGCTCTTCCCGCAACGCCACAATCGCCCGCGCCCGCGACGGTCCGATCCCGGGCAGCCGTTCCAAGAGATCCGCGTCGGCCCGGTTCACATCGATGGGGAACAGGTCGCGCACGACCACCCCGTCCTCTTCCCGCGCCTCCCCGGATTGCGGTGGCGCGAACACGCCCCACTCTCCACCGTCGGGAACGAGACAGCCGAGAACGACCCCCGCCACCAGAAACAGAAGGACATTCCGTTCCTCACGCGTCATCGCACTCCTCCACGACAACACGGGACGGGAACTCTTCTTCCGTATCGACCGGTGCCGCAGCCGGCTTGAAGCCGACCGGCCCGGGCTCTGTTTGCAGGTGTCATTTCTGCCAGCGTTTCACTCCAGGGAGGCAGGTCATTCCGGGGAGAACGCGTCGGACGGATCGATGGTCCAAAACCGCGCCGGGGTTAGAGGAGTTCCCGGCGACCCTTCTGCTCCAGTGCATCGACGACTCGACGCACATCCTGACAGCGGTCCCGGGGACAGACGAGGAGAGCGTCGCCGGTATCGACGACGATCGTGCCGGTCATGCCGACGACTGCGGTGAACCTGCCGGGGGAGCGCACCAGACAGTTGGTGGAGTCCACAACAAGCGCGTCTCCGGACACGCTGTTTCCTGACTCGTCGCGGGGAAGAATGTCCGGCAGCGAATCCCACGACCCGACATCGGACCAGGCGAAATCCGCTGGAAGCACGAACACGCGCTCGGAGGGCTCCAGCACGGCGTAATCGACGGAGACGGATTCCATTGAGGGGAAGTCCGCCTCCATGGCCTTGGCCGTATCCTCAGCTGCGGCGATCCGCTCGCACGCGGCCGCGAGTTCCGGCCGGTAGCGCGCCAGTTCTTCCATGAAGACATCGGCGCGCCAGCAGAAAATACCGCTGTTCCAGTAGTGCCGCCCGCCCGCGAGGAAACCCTCGGCCGTGGCGCGGTCCGGCTTTTCCGTAAAGCGCGCAACCCGCGACACGCCGCTCGTCGCGGCCTCTCCCCGTTCGATGTATCCGAACCCGGTCTCCGGCGAAGTCGGCAGAATGCCAAAGGTCACCAGCCCGCGCGTCTCCTGCGCGGCGGCAGCCGCGTCCTGAACAGCGGCCCGGAATCGGTCTTCATCGCCGATCCAATGATCCGCCGGGGCCACCAGAAGCACCGCCTCCGGGTCTTCGCGTGCAGCCAGCGCCGCGGCGACTCCGGCGCACGGCGCGGTATTCCGCCCCACGGGTTCCCCCACGATGCGCGTCCGCGCCACCTGCGGAAGATGCCCGGCGACGAGATCCACATGCGCCGCGCTCGTGACGACCCACACTCGATCTTCCCCCGTCAGCGGAAAGAGCCGTTTCCCGGTTCGCGTGAGCAGTGAATCTCCGCCCGCCACCGCGAGGAACTGCTTGGGAAGCTGCGTGCGGCTTTCAGGCCAGAATCGGGTGCCTCGCCCCCCCGCCATGATGACCGCGTGAATCGTGCTCATGACGCCACGGCCCTCGCGCGCAGGATCTCCGCCAGCTTCGACTCCACTTCCGACCGGATTTCGGCCAGCCGATCTTCGGTGGATGCTTCAAAGCGAAGCACAAGAAGCGGCGTCGTGTTGGAGGCGCGGACGAGTCCCCATCCGTCCCCGAAATCGATGCGGGCTCCGTCCACATCGATCACCTCGTGATCTGTCGCGAAGTGCTGGAGGATCTCCTCGACCACCGGAGCCTTGTGCTCCTCCGGGCAGTCGATCCGGATCTCCGGCGTAGACGGATACGACGGGATCGTGGCCATGATCTCCGAAAGTGGCGCATTCTCATTCGCAACGATCTCCACCAGACGCGCCGCGGAGTAGAGCGCGTCGTCGAATCCGTAGAACCGGTGCTTGAAGAACATATGCCCGCTCATCTCCCCCGCGAGCAAGGCACCGGTTTCCTTCATCTTCTCCTTGATGAGGGAGTGCCCCGCCTTCCACATGACCGGTGTGCCCCCGTGCGCTTCGATGTCCTCGATGAGGCCGCGCGAGCACTTCACCTCAAAGATGATGGATGTGGGGCCGTCGCGAAGGACATCCCGCGCGAAGAGCGCCAGCAGCCGGTCTCCCCAGATGATCCCGCCCTGGTCGTCCACCGCGCCGATCCGATCGGCGTCTCCGTCCAGCGCGATGCCGAGATCCGCGCGGGTCTCATGGATCTTCGCGATGAGGTCCGCAAGGTTGGCCTCCACCGTCGGGTCCGGATGGTGGTTCGGGAAGTTCCCGTCGGGTTCGCAGTAGAGACGGTGGACCGTACACCCGAGCGTTTCCAGGATATTGCAGACATGCGAGCCGCCCACGCCGTTCCCGCCATCCACCACAACGGTCAGTCCCCGCTCCGGCCTGATGTCCTCCGTCAGGCGCCCGAGGTAGTTGGGGAGGATGTCGCGCGCTTCCAGCACACCGCCGATGGCCTCGACAAAGTCGTCCGCCTCAATCAGACGCCGGACTTCCTGGATCTTCTCGCCGTGGATGGACTCCTTTCCGACGGAGGTCTTGAAGCCGTTGTACTCCGCCGGGTTGTGGCTGCCGGTAATCATGATCCCTCCGCCGCATTCCAGCGTATGCAGCGCAAAGTAGGTAGCGGGCGTGGGGACCACGCCGACATCGATGATGTGCAGCCCGGTGGAGAGAAGCCCTTCCACAAGATCGTCGCGGATGCGGTCGGAGGAGAGGCGCACATCGCGTCCGATGACGACCTCGCGAGCACCGGATCGCACGAGAAGCGTCCCGAGCCCACGCCCGATCAGGCGCGAAGTTCGCGAATCCAGCTGGGTGTCCGTGATTCCCCGAATGTCGTACTCGCGAAAAATCTCCGCGTGGATCTCGGCCATGTTCTTCCCTTCCCGGCCGGACCCTTCCGACCTTCGAAATCAGTCGTTTGGATCCGCTCCCGGCAGGGCCGGAAGACCCTCCGGAACCCTGTCCATCAGTTCATCCCAGTCAAAGCGATCCCGCGTCTCCTCCGGAACCAGTTCCAGCAGGAACTCCCCTCCCCAGAGCGCCCAGGGGTAGGTCACGGACTCCCGGGCGGCCCCAAGAGACCCGGCCCCTTCGACAAGGAGCGACAAGAGCCCCAGAATCAGCGCGGCCCTGAGAAACCCGAAAACCGCTCCCAGCGTGCGGTCGACCCACGACAGCGAGAGCCCCTCCAGGATCTTCCGCAGCACCGCCCCCACGAGGGCGAAGATGGCGGCCACCACCACAAAGACCGCAAGGAAACCCACCACCCCGGCGGCCTTCTCCGGCATCCAGTTCTCGAAGACCATCGCCACGGCCCCCGACTCGCGAGAGGCCAGAACGAACCCCGCAAACACCCCGGCCAGGGAGAACACGGTCTTCACCACCCCTCGGATGATGCCTGCCACAAGACTGACACCCAGAATCACGAGAATGACCAGATCCACCCAGTTCATGTTCTGAAACCTCCCGATTTGCGAGAAGTGCAGACGCACCCGGCTACCCGGGCGGGCAAAGGGTATCGGTGGGGTCCGATGGTGTCAACGGGGCCAGATCGACCTAGCCGATGAAGCGCCAGGAGATTCCGTAGGAGAAGGAGAACCCGGGCAGGCGGATACCCGGCTCCACTTCATCCGCACGCTCCAGAAGATCATGCAGGCGGTAGAAGAAGATGGCGTCGCCGATTTCACCTCGGAGAACGACATCGGTGATCCAGGCGTCTGTCACCGCACT